>CAZRID010000128.1:0-8618 GCA_964600055.1 uncultured Acidimicrobiaceae bacterium | reverse complement strand
CCAATCGGTACGCCGGGATCGACACTCCGATCACATTCTTCTTCGCCCCCGGAGGCGAGCTGGTGACCACCCACAACGGCATCATCGACGAGCGCGGCCTCGCCCTCGGCATCGACGAACTCCTCCGGCTCGACCCCTGATGGAGTTCACGCTTCTCTGGGCTGCCCTCACCGCAGCCGCATTGGGCTGGCTGGGCACCAGGATCTGGCCCGAAGGCCTGCCCGACCATCCCGCCGACCGCCTCTTGGGTGCCGGCGCAATCGGTCTTCTGGTGGGGCGGCTCACAGCGATGATCGCCCAAGGGACAAGTCCGTTCCTCAACCCGGGGGACATCCTCATCGTGCGCGGCGGAGTTCACACCGGCGCGGCCACGATCGGAGCCCTGGTCGCCTACCTGTGGTCGGTGCGGGGCGAGCTGCGATACCTCGATGCGACCACTCCTGCGGCATTGCTGGCGCTGGCCGGTTGGCATGGTGGCTGTCTGTGGAGAGGCGCCTGCCTCGGGACGGCGTCTCACCTGCCCTGGGCGTTCGCCGAGCCGGGGAGCGTCGTCAGCCGGCACCCGGTCGAGATCTACGTGGGCCTGACCCTCGTAGCGGCTGCCTGGGCGGTGTCCCGGCTTCAATTCAGACCACTGCTGAGATCGGGGTTCGGATTGGCAATTGCCGGGATGATCAGACTCCTCACCGAGCCTCTGCGCCTGTCACTCACCGGTGGGCCGACCACCTGGTACTCCGCCGCCATCGTGGTCGGCCTTCTAGCCGCGATCGTGGGCCCAAGGCTGATCGCGGCCCGTGCGTCACCGGTGACTTGAGTCTGCCTCCGCATCGAATGAGACTTCACCCGGTGCGCCAACACATCGTCCTCGAAGACGTCGGGGTCTCCCTGGGAGGTCAAACGATCCTGCGTGGTTTGAGCCTGGAAGTCTCACCTGGCGACGTTCTCGGGATCGCAGGCCCCAACGGCTCGGGGAAGACGACCTTGCTCCGGCTCCTGGCAACTCTCATCGCCCCCGACACCGGCAAAGGACTCGTCCTCGGGGCAAGGCTGGGGTCACCCGAGGTCTTCGGCATCCGTCGCAAGGTTGGCTTGGTGGGTCACACCCCCACCGTGATCGGAGAGCTGACTCTGCGGGAGAACCTCGAACACGCGGCGCGGCTGACCGGTGAGAGCCCGGAGAAGATCGACACCGCGCTTCGGGTCGTGGGGCTCGACGGGGCGGCAGGAAGACGTGGGGAGGTGAGCTCGTTCGGGATGCTCCGTCGCACCGAGGCTGCACGACTCCTCATCACGAATCCGTCCCTGCTCTTACTAGATGAAGCGTTCTCCGGGCTCGACGTCGACGCCCAGGAGCTGATCGACGCCCTCATCGTGCGCACCATCCAGAGTGACGGTGCGGTTGTCATGGTTTCTCACGACGCCGGTCATCTGGGCAACCGGGCGGGTCGAGTGCTGACTATTTCCGCTGGCCGGCTGGAGGCCGTGGCGTGAGTTTCTGGGACCAGGCCCTGGAGATTGCCCGCATCGACCTGCGTGTGGAGCGCCGGCTGGGTGACGTCATGAGGGTCGTCCTCCCCTTCGCCGTGGTTGCCCTCCTGGTGTTCCCCCTGGCCATGAGCATCGATCTTTCCACAGTCTCGCGGATCGGGCCCGCGGTCTTCTGGGCTCTTGGGATCCTGTTCGGGATGCAGGTTGCCCTGCGCCAGGCGGCCAACGACCGGCCGGAGCGGAGGGATCTCTACGCCTTGCTCGGTGTCGATCCGGCAGCTCGTTTCGTGGGCCGGTCCCTGTCGGGCTCCGTCCTCATGTTCGGGTTTCTCCTGGTTCTTCTGCTGGCGATGATCGTTCTCTACAGCCCGCTCCTACCCGATGGCTGGCTGGGACCGGGCCTATATGCATTGTTCCTGGCCGGAATCGGGCTCACCGAACTCGGGACCCTGGCGGGAGAGGTCACCGCCGGGTTGCGAAACCGAACCGCCCTGGCCTCGCTGATAGTCGCCCCTCTGGCAATCCCCCTCGTCATCGGCGGCTCCCAGACCTTGGAATCACTAGCCCGCGACGCAAGTATCCTCCCCTGGTTACTGCTGCTGGTCGCGACCGATCTGGCGCTGGCCGTCGCCGGGGTCGCCCTGGCCCGCCCGCTGGAGGAGGCTTCGAGATGAAGAGAGTTCAGATCCTGATGGCGATCGCGGCTGCGGCCACGGTCGTCGGGCTCTATCTCGCCTTCACCTCTCCCACCGACCGACTCCAGGGAGAGTTCACCCGAATCCTGAACATCCACGCTCCGTCGATGTGGGTGGCCTTCCTCGCATTCGGCGTGACCGCATTCGCCTCGATCATGTGGCTGATTCGCAAGACGCCGCGCTGGGATCGACTAGCCGAGGCCTCGGTCGAGTCGGGTGTCCTGTTCACCGCCACCGGATTGTTCACCGGGATGGTCTGGGGTCAGGCGGTGTGGGGCCGTGCCTGGGATTGGGGCGACCCGCGAATGGCGTCAACCGCAGTGATGTTCTTCGTCTACCTCGGCTATCTGGCCTTGCGTCGGGCCACTCCCGACCAGGAGATGCGGGCCCGGCGCTCGGCGATCCTGGGGGCGATCGCGGTGATCCAGGTGCCCCTGGTCTACTTCTCGGTCAATCTTTTTCGCAGCCTGCACCAGACTCAATCCATTCGGCCCGATGGCGCCACCATGCCCCGCGAGATGCTGGTCGCCCTCATGGTCAACTTCCTCGCATTCACGCTGCTCTACATCGCGTTGACCGCGGCCAGGGTCGAGGTGGGCAGAGCCGAGGAGAGGGTTGCTGCCGAAACGAGTCTCGCCGGCGATGCGGTGAAGCCGCCCCGTCTCTCAGAGGTGAACGATGTCTGATCAGCTGATCGTGATCGGGACGTTCGTCATTTGCTACGCAGCGATCTTGGGCTACGCCGCATACCTTCACCTGCGCCGCCGCCGGGTCAAGGACTAGCGGTGGCTCACCGCCGATTCGTGTACCTCGGCATCGGGGGTGTGGTCGCCCTCGTCATCGCTCTCACCCTCAACGGGCTCAACGACAACCTCACCTATTACCTCTACCCCACCGAGGCGGTGGAGCAGCGAGCCGACTTTCCCGACGATGAGAGGTTCCGGCTGGCCGGGACTGTTGTGGCTGGCACTATCGACGAAGGTGGCGAATCGACCACGTTCCAGGTCACCGACGGCGGAGCGGTCGTCGCCGTGACGCTCGCGGGCCCCAAGCCATCCCTGTTTGGTGAGGAAATACCGCTACTACTCGAAGGAGCTTGGGCCGGCGACACTTTCATGGCCGACACCGCCCTCATCCGTCACGACGAGAACTACGAGACCCCCGAGGAGGGCGGGGCTTACCCGGAGGGCTGATGCTGGCCTTCCTGGGCTCAGCCGGAGTTGTAGCCGCCCTCGCCGGCGCCGGGTTGCTCGTGGTGCGAGGGATCAGGGTCGCCCGCGGCGGAACGGCCGATCTCGTCGTCCCAAGCAAGCTGGTACTTTCCGGAGCCGTCATCGCCATGGCAGCGATGGAGATCGCCCTTCTCACCGACGACTTCAGCCTGGCCTATGTCGCCAATCACCACGCGACGACCACGCCCTTCCCCTTCGACGTCGCCACTGCCTGGGCCGCGCTCGAGGGCTCGATCATCCTTTGGGGCCTCGTCCTGGCCGTATTCACCTGGGTCGTGGCGAGGAAGTTCCGGGACTCCCCCGATCGTCTCGGTGGGGCCGCGCTTGTCGTGATGGGCGGGGTGGCCATCTTCTTCTTCGGGCTGATGCTCACCGTGGCCAACCCGTTCGAAGTCTGTGTCGATGCCCTGGCTACCGGATGCGCCGCCTCCAGCCCGTGGCCGTTCGCCGCAGTCGATGTGCCGGCCAATGGCCCTGGCCCCAACCCGCTTCTGCAGAACCACTTCCTGATGGCCGTCCACCCTCCCGTCCTCTACACCGGATACGTCGGGCTCACCGTGCCTTTTGCCTACGCAATCGGAGCGTTGGCCCTTGGAGTCCCCGGCCCGGAATGGCTGCGTAGGAGCCACCGCTCCACACTCGTCGCCTGGTCGTTTCTCACCGTCGGCATCCTCCTCGGCGGGTGGTGGGCCTATGAGGTGCTCTCCTGGGGCGGGTATTGGGCCTGGGATCCGGTCGAGAACGCATCGCTCATGCCGTGGCTGGTGGCCACCGCCTTCATCCATTCCGGGCTCGTCCAGCAGAGACGGGGAATGCTCCAGGCGTGGAACTTCGTGTTGGTGATCAGCGCCTTCGCCCTCACGATCCTCGGCACCTTCCTGACCAGGTCGGGCACGATCAATTCGGTCCATTCCTTCACCCAGTCGGCGATCGGCCCGGCCCTACTCGGGTTCCTGGTGCTGGTTCTGGTGGGTTCCTTCACCCTGTTCGCCATGCGCTCGCATCTGGTGGCGACCTCCCCGCGCATCGAGACCTTCGTCTCCAGGGAGGGCACCTTCCTTGTCAACAACCTCCTGCTCGCCGTCTACGCATTGGTGGTCCTCATCGGGACCACCTACCCGCTCCTGCTCGAGGCGTTCACCGGAACCCAGGTGGGTGTCGGCGAGCCTTTCTTCAACCGTCTGGCTGTCCCACTCTCGTTTCTGCTTCTGCTGACAATGGGATTCGGGCCGGTGACCCCCTGGAGGGGTGCGGGTCCGGGGCTCCTCTGGCGTCGGCTCCGTGGCCCCGCCACAATCGCCCTGGCCGCCGGCATCGCGACCGCCCTCACCGTCACCCGGTTGGGCTGGGTCGTCCTCGCAGTAGTTCTCGGCACCTTCGTGGCCACGGCCATCGTCGGGCTCCTCGTCGAACTGGCCCGTAACCGGTCCGAGAAGTCTGGCCAGCCCTTTGTCGCCGAGGTCAGGACCGTCCTCGGGAACGATCAGCCGTTCTGGGCAGGGCAGCTGAGCCATATCGGTGTGGTCCTCGTCGCCATCGGGATCGCCTTCGCCGCCAATCTCCCCCTCCACGCCGTGGTGGAGCTGGCGCCCGGCGAGTCGGTCGACTTCGCCGGCTACACGCTCACCTATGACTCCCCGTTCCGTCGCGACGAGCCGAACCGTGTCGTCCAGGGAGCACGGGTGGACGTCAGCCACGGTGATCGTCGCCTGACCACTCTCGAGCCGAGGGCCAACTTCTATGGAAACGAGGCGTCGGCGATCGTCACCCCGGCGGTGATGACTCGCCCGGGCGGAGACCTGTACCTCACGCTACGAAATCTCGACGCCGAGACCGTCGAGTTGGGTCTCGACACGTCCCCCATGATCTGGCTGGTATGGCTCGGTGGGCTGACCGCGGCCGCCGGCGGGGTCTGGTCGCTGCTGGCACGACGCGCCGGGCGGGCGGTAGCGCGGGAGCCGGTGACGGCGGATGTCTGAGCGGGTGCGGACGATCGCCACTGTTTCGGTGATCGTGGTCATGGCGGTGGCGCTCTTCCTGTTGGTGTCGACCCAGCCGGCCGAGGTGGACCGGGTCGAAGAGATCGGATCACGGATCAAGTGCCCGGTTTGCCAGGGCGAGTCGATCGCCAACTCACCGTCGCAGATGGCGGTGGACATGATGGATCTCGTCACCGAGCGCGTGGCCTCGGGCGCCACGGACCAACAGATCATCGACGAGCTGCTCTCGTCCTACAGCGGCGCCCTGCTCCTCGACCCACCCGCCAGTGGCAGCACACTGATCCTTTGGGTGACCCCCGTGGCGGCGCTGGCTGTCGGTCTGGTCGTGATCCTGTGGTGGAAACGGCATCCGGGTCATGAGTCCGTCTCCGGGACACCAGCCGGGCAGCGGAGCCGCACCCGTCTCCTTGTCGGGGGCCTGATCCTCGTGTTCGCCTTCGCCGGAATCGTCGTAGTCGCCGCCAACTCGCTCCAGGACCGAGCGGCCCTGGCCACGGGAGTCGCCGATCTGGATGAGCAGGACCTGTCGGACGTGAGCAACGAGACGATGGAGGCGGTGATCGAGGCCAATGCCGACGATCCCCAGGTGAACGGGATGCGTCTCGCCCTTGCCGAGCGCTATTTCGATCTCGGGGACTATCGGTCGGCCTTTCCCCACTACCTCGTGGTGGCTGAAGACGCCGGGGCGTCGCCCTCCCAGGCCATCACAGCGCTAGTCCGGCTGGGTTGGATGGCCTATGACGGGAACGGTGAGGTCGATACCGCCGTCCGGCTCATCGACGAGGCTCTGGCCATCGACCCCCAATCCCATGTGGCCCTCTATGTCAGGGCCCGGGTGAGATGGTGCGGCGCCGGTGAAGCAGCCGAGGCGGTGGCCACCTTCGTTGAGCTTCTCGACAACCCTGAGCTCGCCCCGGAGACCAGGGCCCAGGTCGAGTCCGATCTCCAACTCGCCCGTGATGGTGAGGATTGCCCGTGAGCGGGCGTGTGCTGCGTTGGGTCGCTCTTGGTGTGGTGAGCGCCGCCATCGTCTTCGCCGTCGTGCTTGCCTCCCGATTCGGGACCGATCCCGCCCTCGTCGACTCACCTCTGATCGGCCGGCCCGCCCCCGGTTTCGACCTGGAGTACTTGGACGGTTCGGGCTCGGTCTCGCTGGCCGATCTCGAAGGCGACATCGTGGTCGTCAACTTCTTTGCGTCCTGGTGCCTCGAATGCCGCAAAGAGCACGCCGACCTCGTCGCCACCTCCGATTCCTTCGCCGATCAGGGAGTGACCTTTGCCCAGATCGCCTATCAGGAGGACCCGGAGATCTCTCTGGAGTACCTGGCCGAGGCGGGCACCGCCGACGCAACCCGCTATCTCGCCGACCCTGGGAGCCGGACCGCCATCGCCTACGGGGTGTTCGGGATCCCCGAGACCTTCTTCATCGACCCCGAGGGGGTGGTTGTGGGGAAGATCATCGGTGAGGCCGACGCCCTCATCCTCGGCGCCACCATCGACGCCATCAAACGGGGCGAGAGACCGGGCCAGCAGATCACCGGGGACACCCAGCAGAGACCCGACGCCTGACCCTTCTGTGAACCAAATTGTGCCAGTGCGGCAGGTTGAGGTTCACAGAAATCAATTCGGGCGGATGACCTCGACAGAGACCTCGTCGAAGCTCGCCGTGTCAAGTGCGGCCGGCCCGGTGTCGAGAAGGTAGACATCGAAAAAACCGACCAAATAGCGGTCGATGATGGGGATGATGCGACCGGCGGGGATCGACCCCGTCAGCCCGAAGCGGGGGGCGAACGGTGATAGGAGCGGTGTCGCCACGAAGTCGTTGTGAGATGCGCCTTCGACCCCGATCCAGTAGGTAGTCTCAGTCGACCGCTCGGCAATCCCTCTCAGGATGGCGTCGTTCTCGTCGCCCCTCCACTCGTCGGACCTCATGTAGAGCGCAGGCCGGGTGGCTGACACGGCAATCACACGGTCGGGGATCGGCTCCACCCACGGGTCCAGCCCGAGGACTGCATCACAGCGCTCATCCTGGAGACAGAAGCTCACGGCTGCTCCCCCGCCGGTCGAATGGCCATAGACACCCAACCGGCTCGCATCGGCGCTCCCCGCTATCGGCCCGAAGGGCCCCTCGGGGCCTTCGTCGAGGGCATTGACCACGGTGACCAGATCGTCGGTGAAGACCTCGACCAAGTTCTGGCTCGCCTCGAGGTAGGCCTCCTCCCCGACGTCTTCCTCCTCGGGCAGCGCGGCCGGGTCGTAGTTGGCCACTTTTCCGTCTTCGAACCGGGTGGCAACTGCGCCAAATGTGTGGTCCAAAGCGATGACCATGAATCCGTGGCTGACCAGAGTCTCGATCTGGTTGATGGCAATTGTCCGGAACGCAGTCCAGCCATGGCTGTAGACCACAACCGGGAAGGTTCCCGGGGCGGCGGGGGCCGAGGGAAACGAATGCGACTCGACATAGCGGGTGTGGTCGAGAAACCAACCGGGGAGCCCCATAAGCTCGGCCATTCCCGGGGCCACGATGTCCCAGTCCTCGCTCCAGATGGCGGTCTCGGAGTCGGTGGCCGGAGCGGCCGGATACCAGACCTGGGCCATGAGTCGTCTCGCCCCACCCGGTCGCGGGCCGTAAGTCTCGTCGCGTTCGAGGTCCGTCAACTCGAAAGTGCGTGTCCCGATGGCCTCGGGCCCGGACGGCACCGGCAATTCAGGAACGGGCACGATCAAAGGCAGCACCGCAGCGAGGGTGACGCCGGCGAGCCCGAAGATCCCCCTGGAGATGCGGCGCGTCCAATCGAGACGTCTCTCGACGGCGATGATGTCTCCGATGGCGAGCCCGAGGCCGGCGCCGTAGACGGGGATCATCTGCCAGCGGAGACCCTCCGACTGCCATTGCAGGATGAACAGGGCCAGCAAGAGCCCGGCCACGATTCCCCGGCGCGTCCTCACCCCGAACACGGCGGGCCAGCCGACGGCGAACAACTCGCCGTAGACAAGTATCAGCTCGAATCGCCTCAAGAGTGCTCGACCCTAAGACACGATGAGGCGTATCGGGGTTGGACTAGTGGTCTGGTGCCCAATTGATGCCGCGGTGTCGCCGAGCCATTCGGCGTCGCTGGCAAGGACGCAGGACGAAGGCGCACCTGACCGTTCGTCGAGGACGAGGACGCAGCCAGCGGCGTCGAGGGCCGGCGAGACCGCGC
>CAZRID010000127.1:2122-8655 GCA_964600055.1 uncultured Acidimicrobiaceae bacterium | reverse complement strand
TCACGTGAGGATTCCCTCGTAGTTTCTCATTGTCAGCTGGGACTCGATCTGCTTCATCGTCTCCAGGGCAACACCGACCACGATCAGGATCGAGACCCCGGAGAATGCGATCTGGATGTTCCAAACCGCCCCGGCGATGGCGGGCAGGATTGCGATCAGGGCCAGGAATATCGAGCCGGGCAGGGTGATCCGGTTGAGGATGAAGCCGAGGTGGCGGGCGGTCTGTCGACCGGGCCGCACTCCAGGCACGAACCCACCCTGGCGCTGGATCATCTCCGCCTGTTTCTCCGGGTCGAATTGGATCGCGGTATAGAAGTAGGTGAAGAAGATGATCAAGGCAAAGAGGATCAGGATGTACCACCAGCTCACCTGCCCGCTCCCACCCAAGTTCCCGTCGATCCAGGTGTAGACCCGCTGGATCCACGCCGCGTCGGAGGGGATTGCGGTGATTATCAGGGAGGGGATGAGGAGCACGGAGGTGGCGAAGATCACGGGAATCACGCCGGCGGTGTTGACCTTGAGCGGGATGTATGTCGACTGCCCGCCCATCACCCGCCGCCCCCGGACACGCTTGGCGAATTGGATCGGGATCCGTCGCTGAGCCTGGTCGACGTAGATGATGGCCACGATCATGGCCAGGAAGATGGCGATGATCACCACGAAGCGGATCGGCAGCTGGGCCTGAACGGTCTGACCCCAGATCTGGCCAAAGATGAAGGGGAACTGGCTTAGGATCGACACGAAGATGATCAGGGACATCCCGTTGCCCACCCCACGTTGGGTGATGAGCTCTCCGATCCACATCACCATTGCCGTGCCGGCAGTCATGGTGAGCACGATGAGGATCACGCGTTGCGGGGTGTAGTTGGGGATGAGATCGATGCCACCCGTGAAACGACCGACATGGAAGAGATAGGTGAAACCGGTCGACTGGATCAGAGCGAGGATGACAGTGAGGTATCGCGTCCACTGGGTGATCACTTTCCGGCCCGACTCGCCTTCGTCCTGAAGGGACTGGAGCTTGGGGATCACCACGGTCAGCAACTGCATGATGATCGAGGCGGTGATGTAGGGGATGATCCCCAATGCGAACACCGAAAAGGACTCGAGCGCCCCACCCGAGAACAGGTTGAGCAGACCGTAGATACCACCCGCCTGCTGCTGTGACTGGAAGAGCTCGACGGCCTCGAGGTCGATGCCAGGCACCGGGATGGTCGCACCGAGGCGATACACCGCGAACATCGCAAGGGTGAAGAGGATCTTCGCCCGGAGGTCCGGGATCTTGAACATGTTGCGATATATGGAGAGCATTTCGTTCTACGTTCTACGAGCGGTTCAGTCGAGGATCTCGACTGAACCTCCCGCCTTTTCGATCTTGGCTTTGGCGGCTGCGCTGAAGGCGTGGGCCCTGACTGTGAGTGCCTTGTCCAGGTCACCCTCGGCCAGCACCTTGACCCGCCCCCGATGCCGGATGAGGCCACGGTTGCGCAGTTCTTCCGGAGTCACCTCGGCACCCTTGTCAAATGCCTCCAGTGCGGCCAGGTTGACGATGGCGAACTCTTCCTTGTTCGGGTTCTTGAACCCGGGGAGCTTGGGGAGACGCATGGCGAGCGGGGTCTGGCCACCTTCGAACCCGGGGCGAAGGGTGTTGCGGGCCTTCAAGCCCTTGGTGCCGCGCCCGGCTGTCTTGCCCCGGCGGCCACCCTCACCACGACCAACCCGGATCCGGCTTTTCTTGGAGCCGGGGGCCGGCTGGAGGTGATGCAGCTTCAGTTGCTCTTTTTTCTCTTCAGCCATGGTCAACCTTCCTCGACTTCGACCAGATGGCGCACCTTGTGCAGCATCCCGCGCAGAGTCGGTGAATCCACGTGCTCCCTGGTCTGATGGAGTTTGCGCAGACCGAGGGACTCAACGGTCGCCCTGGTCTTCGGCTTCTCGCCGATCACCGATCTCTTCAATGTCACTTTCACGGTCTTGTCAGCCATCTCAACCTCACTTGGAATGCGCCCGGAGCGCCTCAGTCGAGCGATAGGCGGCCAGCAGACCGGGCGGGACGATGTCCTCCGCCTTCTTTCCCCGCAGCTTGGCTACATCATCGGGGCGGCGCTGACCGATCAGGGCGTTCATGGCGGCCTTGGCGACATTGAGATGCGTCGGTGACCCGAGCGACTTGGCCAGTGCGTCCTTCACCCCCGCCGCCTCGAGGATCTGCCTGACGGCACCACCGGCGATGACGCCGGTGCCGGGAGCGGCCGGCTTGATCAGCACACGTGAGGCCCCGTGCTCGCCGGTGGCCTGGTGGACCACGGTCTGGCCCGCCATCGCGATCTCGACCATGGCCCGTCGCGCCGACTCCATGCCCTTCTGGATCGCAGCGGGGACTTCCTTTGCCTTGCCATAGCCAATCCCGACCTTGCCTGCCCCGTCACCCACCACGACCAGAGCGGTGAAGCTGAAGCGGCGGCCACCCTTGACCACCTTGGCCACGCGGTTGATCTGGATGACGCGCTCGTCGTACTGGTTCTGCTGGTCCTGGGCCATGGTTAAAACTCCAATCCGGCTTCACGTGCTGCGTCGGCAAGAGCCTTGACCTTGCCATGGAACTTGTATCCGCCGCGGTCGAACACGACCGAAGTGACTCCGGCGTCCTTGGCCCGTGAGGCGACGACCTCACCGACCTTGGCCGCTGTCTTCATGTTCAGGTTGTCGGAGCGGAGATCCGATTCCTGGGAAGACGCCGAGGCCAGCGTGCGACCTTCGACATCGTCGATGACCTGGGCGTAGATGTACTTGTTGCTCCGGAACACAGCCAGACGTGGGCGCTGCACCGTGCCGTGGACACGCTTGCGCACCCGGGTGTGACGACGGCTCCGAGCAACCTGTCGGGAGCCCTTCATCACTTACCTGCCTTCCCGGCCTTGCGGCGAACGTACTCGCCGGAATACCTGATCCCCTTGCCCTTGTAGGGCTCCGGGGGTCGGACCCTGCGGATCTCGGCGGCTACCTGGCCCACCTGCTCTTTGTCGATGCCCGAGACCACGATCCGGGTCGGCTCCGGCACCTCGAATGTGATCCCTTGCGGTGCCGGCACATCGACAGCGTGGCTGAATCCGACCAGGAGCTCGATGTCGGATCCCTTGAGACTGGCCCGGTAGCCGACACCTTGGATCTCGAGAGTCTTGCTGAAGCCCTCGGACACTCCCACGACCATGTTGGCGAGAAGGGCGCGGCTCAAACCATGGAGAGCCCTCGACTCACGGGTGTCGTCATCACGAGCGACAGTGACGATCCCATCCTCGATCTGGAAGTTGACCCGGTCGGTGAAATCGCGGGAAAGCTGGCCCTTGGATCCCTTAACCGTCACCTGGGTCCCATCGACTTTTACGTCGACACCCGAAGGCACGGTCACCGGCATCTTTCCTATACGACTCATGTCACCAGACCTCGCACACGACCTCGCCGCCGAGACGGCGGCGACGGGCCTCGCGATCAGGAAGCAGACCCTGGCTGGTGGACACGACAGCGACACCGAGCCCGCCCTGGACCCTGGGAAGCTCCGAGGCCCCCCGATAGATACGGTGACCCGGCTTGGAGATCCGTTTGATCCCCTCGATGGCCGGTTGACGCCGGGTGCCGTAGCGAAGCACCAACTCGAGCTCGCTCAACGTGCCCTCGGGTTTCACGTCGAAGCGGTCGATGAACCCTTCAGCCACGAGGATCCGGGCAATCTCGACCTTCATCTTCGATGAAGGCATGAGCACTCTCTCATGCCCGACCGCAACGGCGTTGCGGATCCGGGTGAGCATGTCGGCAATTGGATCGGTAGTCATTACCAAGAGGCCTTTCTGACACCAGGCAGCTCGCCACGAGAGGCCAGTTCCCGCACACAGATGCGGCACATCCCGAAGTCACGCAGGTACGCGCGCGATCGCCCGCACCGCTTGCAGCGGTTGTAGCCGCGCACCTTGAACTTCGGTTTGCGGTTGGCCTTGGCGATCAGAGATTTCTTAGCCATTCAAATCCTCCTTCAAACCCCGGTCGTTGCCTTGCGGAACGGAAAACCGAAGGCATCGAGCAGCGCTTTGGCGTGCTCGTCGTTGGTGGCGGTCGTGCAAATCGTGATGTCCATGCCACGGGCGGAGCTCACCTGGTCGAAGTCGATCTCAGGAAAGATCAACTGCTCGGTGACCCCGAAGCTGTAGTTGCCCCGCCCATCGAATGACTTCGGGTTGAGACCGCGAAAGTCACGGATGCGGGGAATGGCGACGGCAAGGAGACGATCGAAGAACTCCCACATCCTCGCCCCACGCATTGTCACCGAGGCGCCGACCGGCATGCCCTCGCGGAGCTTGAAGTTGGCGATCGATTTCCTGGAGCGATTCAGCTTGGGCTTTTGGCCCGTGATCAGGGTCAGCTCGTCGATGGCAGAGTCAACGGCCTTCTTGTCCTGGACCGCCTCCCCGACGCCCATGTTGACGACGATCTTTTCGAGACGAGGGATCTCCATCACATTGTCGAGGCCCAGTTGATCCTTCAGCTGTGCTGCCAGCTCTTCGCTGAACCGGACCTTGAGACGTGGGGCGCTCATAGGTCGGCTCCGCACTTCACACAGACACGGTGCTTCACGCCCTTGTCGTCGATGCGATGGCCGATCCGGGTCGGGCCGTCCTTCTCGCACACGATCATCACGTTCGAGGCGTCGATCGGCATGTCCTTGTCGATGATCCCGCCCTGCATCGTCTGTCCTGTGGGTCTCCTGTGACGCTTGGCGGTGTTGACCCCTTCGACCAGGATCTTCCCTTTGTCGGGGTAGACCCGCGTGACACGCGACTCCTTGCCGGCATCCTTGCCGGTGATCACCATCACCTTGTCCCCTTGCTTCAGTTTCATATGAAAACCTCCCGCGAGCGCGGCAGGACGCACAGGTCGTGGTCCCCGTTGACGGTCGTACTTGATGCGAGAGGAGCCATTCGGGCGAAGTCGGCCGGCATTGTCAGAGCACCTCCGGCGCCAAGGACACGATCCGCATGAACTTGCGATCACGCAGCTCCCTGGCCACGGGCCCGAAGATGCGGGTGCCACGGGGCTGGGAGTTGTTGTCGATGATCACGCATGCGTTGTCGTCGAAACGGATGTATGTGCCGTCGGGGCGTCGTGACTCCTTCTTGGTCCGGACCACGACCGCTCTCACGACCTCGCCCTTCTTGACCGAACCGCCCGGGTTGGCATCTTTGACCGCTCCCACGATCACGTCGCCCACGCCGGCATAGCGCCGGGACGACCCACCCAGCACACGGATGCAGAGCAACTCGCGGGCACCAGTGTTGTCTGCCACTTTGAGACGGGATTCCTGTTGGATCATCGGGCTCTCTCCACGATCTCAACCACGCGCCACCGCTTCTGCTTGGACAGCGGACGGGTCTCCATGATGCGAACCGTGTCGCCGAGCTTGGCGTCGTTGGTCTCGTCATGGGCATGGAACTTGGTGCTCCGCCGAACCACCTTGTCGTAGCGAGGGTGGCTCATTTGATTTGGCACCTCGACGGTCACGGTCTTGTCGCGGGCGTCGGAGACGACCACGCCGACACGTACCTTCCGGCGGCCTCTCGTGTTGTTCTCGATCATCTTGTTATCAGTCATCGGGCAAGCTCCTCGGCGTCGGAGGAAGCCAACTCTCGCTCACGGAGAACCGTGAGTATCCGGGCTACGTCCTGTTTGACGTCCTTGATGCGGGCATGGTTGTCGAGCTGGTTGGTTGCGAGCTGGAAGCGAAGGTTGAATTGCTCTTCCTTCGCCTCGCCGAGCGCCTCGACCAACTCTGCGTCTGTCATTTCTCGAAACTCCGAGGGGGTCATGTGTCCTCCCGGCTGACGAAGCGGGTTTTGATCGGCAGCTTGTGGCCTGCCTTCCTCATGGCCTCCCGGGCCAGATCTTCGGGCACGCCGGCCAGCTCAAACATCACACGTCCCGGCTTCACAACGGAAACCCAGAACTCAGGGTTTCCCTTGCCCGAGCCCATACGCGTCTCCGCCGGCTTCTGGGTGACTGGCTTGTCGGGGAAGATGGTGATCCAGACCTTCCCACCACGCTTCACCGCTCGGGTGATGGCAACACGAGCCGACTCGATCTGACGGGCCGTGATCCAACCCGATTCCAGAGCCTGGAGACCGTATTCGCCGAAGTTCACCTGAGTCCCGCCCTTGGCGACACCGGAACGTCGACCACGATGGGTCTTGCGGTGCTTGGTCCTCTTTGGCATCAGCATGAGGGGCCTCGCTTCGCTCGGCCGTGGTGGGTGATGCGAGCCATCACTCTTCCTCGCCTTCGACGGGAGGCTCGGGGACGAAGTCCTCGGCCTGGGATGTCTCGGACGGTTCCGCTGTGACTTCGGCCTCGGGTGCCTCGACTGCCTCGATGGTGATTTCGGGGGTGGCTCCCTCTTCACGGGCAGGTGCCTCCACTGCCTCAGGAGTCGCGCCTGCCTCAGGAGTCGCGCCTGCCTCAGGAGTCGCGCCTGCCTCAGGAGTCGCGCC
>CAZRID010000127.1:0-2022 GCA_964600055.1 uncultured Acidimicrobiaceae bacterium | reverse complement strand
CTGCCTCAGGAGTCGCGCCTGCCTCAGGAGTCGCGCCTGCCTCAGGAGTCGCGCCTGCCTCGGGGGCAGCCTCTACGTCCTCCTGCGCCGACTCGTACTGGACCTTGGCCTCGGCGGCCGTGGGACGTCGCCCACCACCGGTCTCGATCACGCGGCGACCTTCCTTGTTGCCGCCACCAGCCTCGATGAGCCGCTTGCCGCCGCCGGCCTCGATGAGCCGTGGCTTCTTCTCGGTGCCTCCAGCAGCCTCTTCGGCCCGGGACTTGATGCTCTTCTGGGTGCGACGTGCCGGCCCACCGGTTGCCAGGTCGGCCTCGGCTGCGATCCGGTCACCGGACACCTGGCCAGTCCTCATCACCTCTCCGCGATAGACCCAGACCTTGACCCCGATGGTCCCGACAGTGGTGTGTGCGGTGGCAGTCCCGTAGTCGATGTCCGCGCGCAGGGTGTGAAGCGGCACCCGGCCTTCGCGGTACCACTCGCGCCGACCCATGTCGGCGCCGCCGAGACGGCCCTTGCACTCGACACGCACGCCTTCGGCACCTGCCTTCAAGGCGGATGCGATGGCACGCTTCATGGCGCGGCGGAACGCAATCCGATTCTCTATCTGGTCGGCGACACCTCGCGCCAGGAGTGCGGCGTCTAGATCGGGATCCTTGACCTCGTTGATGTTCAGCTTGACCGGCCGATCGGCCATGGCCTCCAAGGCACCCCGAAGCCGCTCGGCTTCCGAGCCCTTGCGCCCGATGACCACACCCGGTCGGGCGGTATGGATATCGACGATGAGCCGGTCCCGTGTGCGCTCGATGTCGATACTTGAAACGGCTCCCCGAATCAGCTCGTTCTTGAGGTAATCGCGGATTCTCCAGTCTTCGTTGACGAAGGCGACGTATTCCTTGTTGGAGAACCACTTCGACTTCCAGTCAGTGCTGATACCAAGCCTGAACGAATAGGGGTGCACCTTCTGACCCATCAGTTCACCTCCTCATTCATATCCGACACCACGATCGTGATGTGGCTGGTGCGCTTGCGGATGCGGGTTGCGCGTCCGCGAGCACGGGGCCTGTAGCGCTTGAGGGTCGGGCCCTCATCGGCGTAGGCCTCGGCGACCACTAAATCGTCGGCATCGAGGGCGTGGTTGTGCTCGGCATTGGCAACTGCGGACTTCAAAACCTTGGTGACGGGCTCGGTGGCACCGCGCTGGGTCAGGCGAAGCAGATCCTCGGCCTCTTGCACGGGCAAGCCGCGCACCAGGTCCAGGACTCTGCGCACCTTGTACGGCGATTGCCGCACGTATTTGGCCTGAGCTCTGACCTTCATCGCTTCATCGCTTCCTCGCTGATTTGTCTGCATGCCCGCGGAACGTGCGGGTCGGGGCGAACTCCCCGAGCTTGTGCCCAACCATCGATTCGGTGATGTACACCGGAACATGCTTGCGCCCGTCGTGAACGGCGATCGTGTGGCTGATCATTTCCGGGATGATTGTTGAGCGGCGTGACCAGGTCCTGATCACCCGCTTGCTCCCCGAACGATTGAGATCATCGACCTTGTTGGCCAGATGCTCATCGACGAAGGGGCCCTTTTTGAGACTTCTACTCATGACTACCGGCGGCCCTTCTTCGCGCGACGTCGCACGATGTACTTGCTGGAAGCTTTCTTCTTGCTGCGGGTGCGGCCCTCGGGTTGCCCCCAGGGGCTCACCGGGTGACGGCCGCCAGATGACTTGCCCTCACCGCCACCAAGTGGGTGGTCGACCGGGTTCATTGCGACCCCACGGGTCTGAGGGCGAACACCCTTCCACCGGTTGCGACCGGCCTTGCCCAGCTTGATCAGCTCCGACTCCGTGTTGCCCACCTGGCCCACCGTCGCCCGACAATCGAGTGGGACTTGGCGCATCTCACCGGAGGGGAGACGAAGCAGCGCCATGTCATTTTCTTTGGACATCAGCTGAACCGAAGTTCCTGCCGAGCGGGCGAGCTTGGCTCCCCCACCGGGTCGCATCTCGATGGCGTGGACGTTGGT
>CAZRID010000126.1:0-8673 GCA_964600055.1 uncultured Acidimicrobiaceae bacterium | reverse complement strand
CCTCGGCCTCGACGAACGATCAGGTGCGCCTTCGTCCTGCGTCCTTGCCAGCGACTCCGAATGGCTCGGCGACACCGCGGCATCAATTGAGCGACTGACCACTAGTAATTGGGATGTACAGGGGTCAAATGCGGACCTGTTGGTCCCAAGAACCTGGGGGAATACCGCCATCAACTCAAAATCCTCGACTGCCGATAATCTGTCGTCATGACCCGTCGTCTCGTCCTCGTCGTCGCGCTCGCGCTAATCGTCGGTGCGTGCAACCGCACGTCTGTTGAGACGACCACAACCTCGGCGGGGGAGACCACGACAACAGTCGACGACGGGACGACTTCGACCTCGGGTGAGACCACCACCACGACGACGCTGGCCGAGCCGACGTGGGACGAGCTTCCCGGGATCGATACCCTCCCCCAGGAAGTCCAGGACGAGCTGTTGGCGCTGGTGCGTACCACCGAGGAGACCAGAGGGCTTCGCTTCATTGAGCCGCCCATCATCTCGGTCGTCACCGAGGCGGAGCTCGAGACCAGGGTGCGCGAGCAGATCGAGGAGGATGCGGAGGACTTCCCGGCCGACGAGGCGCTGTACAAGCTGCTCGGGCTTCTCGACGACGAGGTCGACCTGGCCGCGCTCTTGACGGATCTGTACGGCGAGCAGGTGGCCGGCTTCTACGACGGCGATACCGGCGAGCTGGTGGTCCCGATTCGCGAGGAAGGATTCAGCATCGTGCAGCGGGCGACCATGGTCCACGAGCTGACCCACTCCCTTACCGACCAGCAGCTCCAGTTCCACGACGCATACATGGCGATGTTCGACGAGGACCGTCTCGACGAGGCATCGGCCTATCAAGCCCTGATCGAAGGCGACGCCAGCATGGCCGAGTTGCTTTATCTGCAGACTCTCACCCAGCGCGAGCTCGGCGAATTCTTCGCCGAGGCTCTTGACATCGACACCACGGCCCTCGACTCGGCACCGACATTCATCCAGGACTCACTGCTCTTCCCCTATGACTCCGGGCTGGCCTGGGTGCAACAGCATTACCTCCGGGACCAGTGGGAGACCATCAATGCGGCCTACTCGGAGATGCCCACCCTTCCCGGATCCACCGAGCAGATCATCACCCCCGATGACTACGAGCGCGACCTGCCCCAGGTGGTCGACGCAGCGCCACCCTCGCTCACCGGGTATGAGTTGGAGCGTGAGTCCGTGTGGGGTGAGTTCGGTTTCCGGATCATGCTCGATCAGGTACTCGGGGAGACAGTCGGCATCGAGGCCGCCGATGGATGGGGTGGCGACTACTACGCCCAATGGTTCGACGGTGAGAACGCCGCCCTTCTCATCCTCTTCGAGGGAGACACCGACCGGGATACCGAGGAGCTTCGTTCTGCGTTGCTCGACTACGCCCTCACCGCCGTGGCCGAGGAGGATTGGGTGTGGGTGGAGGTGTTCGACGGCCGTCTTGCCTTCGTCGCTGCCGACCAGCAGGCGGTCGGCGAGTCGATCCTGGCCTCGGTCGGCGGCTGAACAACCTTCCTTCGGCTCCTTCGATCTCCTAGCGTCGACACCATGGATCAGGTCGAGCTCTCCACGGGTGACTGGTCTGCCCGCGCCTATCTCGCCGGCACCTTCACCGATCGTCTCCTGGGAAACCTGCGACTCCCACGAGACTCCGCGGTGGTCCTGCGCGCAAGGAGCGTGCACAGCTTTGGACAGAGGGAGCCGATCGAGATCGTCGGGGTCGATGCCCAGATGAGGGTGGTTGCGACCAGAACCCTGATGCCGAACCGGGTCACCGTCCTGTCATCGGCTCGAATGATCGTCGAGCTTCCTTCCGGCTCTCCGGTCCCTTCGGTGTCCGATCGCATCGAGATGACACATGGCTGAGGGCGGTGTACTTCTGGTGTGCGCGACACCGATCGGGAATCTCGGTGATGTTTCCGACCGTCTGCGCGATGCCCTGAACACCGCCGACGTGGTTTTTGCCGAGGACACCAGGCGCACCGCCACCCTGCTCCAACACGTCGGGGCCACACCGACGGTGCGTTCCCTGTTTGTAGGCAACGAGGCGGTACGGACCGAAGAGCTCCTGGCTTCGCTCGCCGGAGGAAAGACCGTCGCCCTCGTCACCGACGCCGGGATGCCCGGGGTCTCCGACCCGGGCGCAGAGGCAGTCCGATTGGCACGTCAGGGAGGTCATGGGGTCACGGTCATCCCCGGTCCTTCGGCCGTTACCACGGCAGTCGCCGCCGCAGGATTCGGCGGCGACCGCTTTGTCTTCGAGGGGTTCCTCCCCCGGAAGGGAAAGGAACGATCCCGGCGCCTGGCGACGATGGGCACCGAAGACCGGCCGGTGGTGGTCTTCATCAGTCCCCACCGACTTCTCGCGGATCTGGAGGCGATCGCCGCTGCGACCGGCCCGGGTCGGGAGATCGCCATCACCAGGGAGCTCACCAAGCTCCACGAGGAGGTGTGGGTGGGCGACATCGAAACCGCGATCGAGGAGTGGTCGGGTCGTGAGGCCCGCGGCGAGTTCACCGTTGTGGTGGCACCCGGTGCACCCGAGAGGGTCTCGGTCGAGGACGCGATCTCAGAGGCGAGGGCCTTGGTGGCGGGCGGATCCTCTCCGTCGGAGGCGTCCAAGCGAATGGCCGAGGCGACCGGCGTCTCCCGGCGCGCTGTCTATGAGGCGCTGATCCGGGATCATGACCGGAGCTGAGCGCGACAGGAGGCGCACAGGCCTTTGTCCTTGAATTGAGTCACCTTTGTGTCCGACCCGCAGAAGGTGCACGTATCGGTCGTCTTGCGGAGGACGATCGACCCGCCTTCCACCGCGATGAAGAGATGATCACCTTCCCGGATGTTGAAAAGTCTCCGCGTCTCGGCCGGGATGACGATCCGTCCCAGATCGTCGATCTTTCGTGCGATTCCAGTTTCCATATCAACCTCACCTCGCCCGGGCGAGCCTACCCGTGGGGTCGCGTCCGGTGCCGGGTACCGTCACGCCGATGGGATGGGTCGACACTCACTGTCATCTGCAGCTCGATGAGCGGAGCCCGGAAACGCTGCTGGCGCGGGCCAAAGCGGTGGACTGGGTCGTGGTCCCCGGGGTCGACCTCCACAGCTCGAAGGCTTCGGTCGAACTCGCGGTGAGGCATCCAGGGCGTGTCCTTGCCACCGCCGGTCTGCATCCTCATGACGCCGAGGAATGGCCGTCCCAGGGAGATGGCATCGCCGGGATGGCTCCGGAAGTGGCGGCGATAGGGGAGACCGGGCTCGACTTCTATCGAAATCTCTCCCCTCGCCAGGCTCAGGTCGTCTCCTTCCGGGCCCAGATCGAGATCGCACTTGCGGAGAGCAAGCCGATCATCGTGCATTGTCGTGACGCCTTTGCCGACGTGTTCGCCATCATCGATGAGACCGGAGTCGGTCCCCAGGCTGTCCTTCATTGCTGGACAGGTGGCCCGCGCTGGACCCGTCGGTTTCTCGACCTTGGTGTCATGTTCTCCTTCGCCGGCCCGGTCGCCTTCGAAACCGGCGAGACCGTCAGGCTTGGTGCCGCCCAAGTGCCGCCCGAGCGGGCGCTGGTGGAGACAGATACGCCATATTTGGCGCCACCACCTCATCGAGGTGAGCCCAACGAGCCGGCCTGGGTGCCGTTGGTGGGCGCCGCGTTGGCTGAGGTGTGGGGTCACCCGGTCGAGGAGGTCGCGGCGATCACCTCATCCAATGCTCGGCGCGTGTTTCGAAGATGACGGCTCAGTCGCGTTCGGAGATAGCTGCGCTGCTCTCCCGTCACGACCTTGCTCCCTCACATCGGCTGGGTCAGCACTTCCTCGCCGATCCCAACATCACACGCAAGATCGTCGACCTGGCCGGGGTGAGCGCGGCGGACCGGGTCGTCGAGGTGGGCGCCGGCACCGGGACGTTGACCCGTGCCCTTGCCGCCACCGGGGCCTCCATAGTGGCTTACGAGGTCGACACGCGACTGCGGCCGCTTCTGGAGGAGGTCACCGCGGGACTCGACGTCGAGCTGAGGTTTGCCGATGTCACGACCATCGACCTCTCTTGGGACCTGGATGGTCAACCGTGGACGATGGTGGCCAACCTGCCCTACAACGTGGGGACGCCTGTGGTGCTGGATGCCTTGCGCAAAGCCGCTCAGATCAAGCGCTTTGTGATCATGGTCCAACGCGAGGTCGCGGTGAGACTGGTGGCCGACCCCGGTGGCAAGGAATACGGGCTCCCATCTGTGGTGGCGGGCATCCATTCCCGTCGCAAGCTCTTGTTCCGGGTCCCGCCACATGTTTTCTACCCGGCGCCCAGCGTCGAGTCGGCGGTCGTCGTCCTCGACCGTGTGCCGGCACCGGAGGTCGCCGAGCGTGCAATCCAGATCGCAGCGGCCGGGTTCCAGCAGCGACGCAAGATGCTCAGGCGATCCCTGGCCGGAGTCTTCGAAGACCCGGTTGCGACGATGGACAAGGCGGAGATCGACCCGACGGCGCGGGCCGAGGATCTAGCGCCCGCCGACTACGTCAGACTTGCAACCACATGAGCATCTACGAGGCACCGGCCAAGCTGAACCTGGCTCTTCTGGTGAGCCCGCCCGCTGCGAACGGCTATCACCCGCTGGAATCGTTGGTGCAGACCATCGAGTGGCTCGACACCCTCGAGGTGGATGAGGCGGACGAGGACAACCTCACCGTCGACGGCGCCGAGATCGAACCTGAGGAGAACTTCGTCAACAGGGCGCTCAAGGCCCTCCGAGAGCAATGGACGGTCCCACCACTGGAGATTCGTCTGGAGAAGCGGATACCTGAAGAGGCGGGTCTCGGAGGCGGAAGCTCCGACGCTGCAGCAACCTTGATCGCGGCGTCGGACATCGGACGGCTTCCAGTCTCCACCCCGGCGGCGATCGCGGCCTCGATTGGCGCCGATGTCCCGTTGTTCCTCACCGGTGGGACTGTCCTGATCTCGGGGTTCGGCGAGGTCGTCGATCCTGAACCATCCCTCGACGGGTTCGCAGTCGCGGTTGTGGTGCCCGAGTACCGGCTGAGGACCGCCGACGTTTACCGCCGATGGGACGAGATGGAAGGCCCGGTCGGGGAGCCGATCGCCCCGGGCCGTCTCCCACCACCACTCAGGGAGGGAATCCCGATCCGGAACGATCTGGTCCCGGCTGCCATCGATCTCGAGCCGGGTCTGGCCGACTTCATGGCCGACCTGAGGGCATCGTGGGGGACGGCGGTGGCCATGACCGGGTCCGGATCCGCCTGCTTCGGGTTCTTCCCCGATCTCGGCGAGGCGTACGATGCCGCCCGCTCCGTCTCCACCATGTGTCGGGCCGTGGCCGGCGCCGAGCTCCGACCCCGGGGCGTCGCCATGGCAGAGCGCTGAGGAACCCCCTCCGGGGGAGGAAACGTGACCGTCGTTCTCCCCCCTCCGGGGGAGGAAGCGTGACCTCTGTTTCTCCCCCCGAAGGGGGGAGTACCCCGTAGGGGGGAGGGGGGATCCGGGCCACGCGTAGAGAGGATGTCCCCCTCCGGCCCTGACGGGCCACCTCCCCCTCCGGGGGAGGAAACGCGTGATCCGTTTCTCCTCCCGCCAGGGCGGATCCGGGCCACGCGTGTAGAGGATGTCCCGCTCCGGGGGAGGAAACGCGTGATCCGTTTCTCCTCCCGCCAGGGGGGATCCGGGCCACGCGTGGGAGAGGAGGTCCCCCTCCGGGGGAGGAAGCGTGACCTCTGTTTCTCCCCCCGAAGGGGGGAGTACCCCGTAGGGGGGAGGGGGGATCCGGGCCACGCGTAGAGAGGATGTCCCCCTCCGGCCCTGACGGGCCACCTCCCCCTCC
Source organism: uncultured Acidimicrobiaceae bacterium (assembly GCA_964600055.1). GTDB lineage: Bacteria > Actinomycetota > Acidimicrobiia > Spongiisociales > ZC4RG35 > JARDZU01. The sequence continues at coordinate 2,825 of CAZRID010000126.1, read as the reverse complement.
GGGGGAGGAAACGCGACCTCTGTTTCTCCCCGCAGGGGAGATCCGGGCCTTGGGTCAGGAGGTAAGCCGTCTCACCAGGTCTTCGTCGACGTCGAAGCCGAGGCCGGGGCCGGTGGGGATGGTGAACTCGCCGTTGTCGAGGGTGATCGGGCTTTCGCTCACGTCTTGGACCACACCCTGATTGGCAGGGCTGCATCCGAAGTCGATCTGATCCATCGCCGCCGCACAGTGGAGGTTGGCCGCTGCCGAGATGCTCGACTCGATGACCTTTCCTGCCAGGTTGATCCCCAGCCCGCCGGCAGAGCAGATCCCGGCACCCCGCATCACACCGGTGATTCCGCCGTGTTTGATCAGCTTCAGGCTGACCCCACCGACCGGGGTCCCCAGGAACCCGATCACCGCCGCCAAACTGCCCGCACTCTCGTCGGCGCAGAGCTTGACCGGTGAGGAAGCCGCCAGCCGGAGGAAGGCCTCCCGGTCGGTCCGAGGAACCGGTTGCTCGATGAATCGGATCCTGCCCCCGTCGAGCTGGTCGAGAAAGGACTTCGCCTCGGCCTCGTCCCACCCTTCGTTGACATCACCGCAGACCACACCATCGGCCCCCACCAGTTCCGCGGCCTTGGCCAGGGTCCCTAGCTCGACCTCGGCAGGGGCCATGCCCAGCTTTATCTTGAACCAGCGGAAACCTCGCTCGTAGCGCTCGGCCAGCTTCTCGGCGTCGGCCGATGCATCGCCACTCCCGACCAGGGTCAGGGCGGGGATGCGATCGCGTACGGCGCCCCCGATCAGTTGGTGGATCGGGACTCCCAATGCCCTGCCCGCCAGATCGTGAATGGCGATGTCGATCGCTCCGAGGGCGGTGGCCGCCGACGGCCGGGCCGCAATGAGCCGGTTCCAGAGCTCGGTTCGGCGCATCGGATCAGAGCCGATCACCGTCGAGGTCAGTACCTGGAGGTCGGCGACGATGTCGGCCTGACGCTGGTGGGTGAGCGACGGGGCCTCCACCCCCTCGCCCCAGCCGATGAGACCATCGTCGGTGACCAGCTTGACCAGCACGTTCCCCGAATTCTCGATGACGCCGTTGGCCATCGGGATCGGGGCCTTGAGCGCCATCGTTATCGGGTGGATCTCCATGGACTCGATACGCATCGTGTCTCCTCTATACAGCAAAACGGGTCAGGGCTTCCGGAGTGAGCTCGACTCCGTGACCGGGGACCTCGGGCACACGGATGTGACCGTCGACCACCTCAAAGGGCTGGGTGAGGGCATCAGGCGGGATCAGCTCGGCGAACTCGACCATGAAGCCACTGGGACTTGCCCCGACCAGGCTGATCGACAGCTCGTGCCAGAGGTGGCTGCTCAATGCGAGGTTGTAAGCGTCGGCGAGATGGCCGATCTTGGTGAACTCGGTGATGCCACCGCACCGTCCCACGTCGGGCTGGAGATATGCCGCGGCCCGGCGATCGCAGATCTCACGAAAGCCCCATCGGAAATACACGTTCTCTCCGGCGGCCACCGGGACCGCCGAGGACGCCGCCACCTCGGCCAGATCGTCGCTGCTGTCGGCCAGCACCGGCTCTTCGATCCAGGCCACCCCGTGATCGGCCAGCATCTGCGCCGACTCCAATGCCTCAGCAACGGTGAACCGTTGGTTGGCATCGGCAAACAGAGTGAAATCGTCGCCCATCTCCCGACGCAGCAGGGTGGTGCGCTCAGCGTCCCTTGGGGAGCCGATCTTGTACTTGTAGGCGGTGATTCCCCTCGACGCGAATTCCTGGCATTCGGTGATCAGCTCGTCGTCGGCGAGGCTGTGCCAGCCACCACTCCCATAGACCGGAACGTCCTCTCGAAAGCCCCCGAGCAACCGATGCACGGGGAGACCGGCCGCCTTCCCAACCAGGTCCCAGCAGGCGATGTCGACCGCAGACAGGGCCCACACTCCGAGCCCTCCTCGCATACGAGGTTTGTTCGGGCTCCACATCCGATTCCACACCGCCTCCGGGGCAAGGGCGTCCTGACCGATGGCCAGCGGGGCCAACTCGCTGTCGATGTATGGCTTGATCGCTGCTCCGGCGGAGCCCCCCAGTCCCGCTGTGATCCCAAAGCCGATCAACCCCTCTTTGGTTTGAACATGGACTGCCGTGGCGTCGACGTGGGTGTAGGTGGCGAGTGCGGTGGTGATCGGGTTGGGAAGGGGAAAGCGGAGTGCGGTGGTCTCCACAGCCCGAATCGTCGCGGGTGGCACCTGGGAATGATATCCAGAGGTTGGAGGGCCGGGCCGCTCGGGTAGCGTCGCCCAGAATGGATTTCGAGATCATCGCCGGCACCCCTCGTGGTGGTGGGCAGGACAGAACCGCCCGCGCCCTCGCCTCGGTCATCGATGGAAGGGTGACGATCAGCAACGTGTCTGGTCGTGGCGGGGGCAACGGTTGGGATCTGCTCGCAAGGCGAATTGGTGCCGAAAACCTTGTGGCGGTGAGCTCTCCGACCCTCGTCACCAACCTCCTCGTTGGCGAGGCGGTCATCGATCACCGTGACCTCACCCCACTTGCCATGCTCTACACCGAGTACAGCGCCCTGGTGGTGGCCTCAGGATCGAGATGGGAGGATCCGAAATTGATGCTCGACGGCATCGCCGATGGGGAGCTGACCGTGTCATTCGCCACCGCATTGGGGAACATGAATCATCTGGCGCTGGCCGAGATCGCGGCCCACCTCGGCGGGCAGGTTCTCTCGTTGCCGATCCGGGTCTTCGAGTCCGCGCCACAGGCCCTTGCCGACGTTGTGGCGGGCAACGGCGACATCGCAATCGTCAGCGCCGTCAG
>CAZRID010000125.1:6630-8675 GCA_964600055.1 uncultured Acidimicrobiaceae bacterium | reverse complement strand
TGATGCTGCCGTCCGTCGCGCCCGTTGCCTCTCTCTACTCGCGTTCGATCTCGGAACGCCGCGCGCTGCGACTCGCCCTGTTCACGGGCGGCTACCTCGTCATCTGGGTTTCTGCCGGTGTGCTGGCCTTGGCGCTTGGCGCGCTCGTCAGTGGGCTCGCTGACGCGAGCCCCTCTTTAGGGACCGCCGCCGGCGCCGGCGCCTACCTGGTTTGCGGCCTGTACCAGCTCTCGCCCCTGAAGTCCCGCTGTCTGCAGCATTGCCGCTCTCCGCTGTCGCTCGTCCTCAAGTACGGTTCCTACCAAGGTTCGCTGCGGGACTTCCGGGTCGGCCTTCATCACGGCGGGTACTGTCTGGGATGCTGTTGGTCGCTGATGGTCGTGCTCCTCGCCCTTGGGGCGATGAGCATCGTCCCGATGGTCATCCTCGCCGCTATCGTGATGACCGAGAAACTCTCGACCAAGGGCGAGAACTTCTCTCGGCTCGTGGGGGTTGCTTCGTTGGCTCTGGGGGTCGCGACGATCTGGATCCCTGACTTGGCGCCGGGTTTTCGCCCAGGCATGTAGCGGCAACCTCGGGATAGTCCCGATCCTTGATCAGTCCGCTCACAGGCATCCGCGGTCGCGACAGGGCGTCCGGAGCTCGGAGTTCTGCCGCGACGCGGGTCGGTCCGGGCCGCCAACGCCCGCAGGGCCAGCGTTCGTAGCACTGTTCGACACGGCGTGACCTACCAAACGACGGCCCCGCTCCGCGTCGCCGAGGGGGCACTCGCTGCTGTCCCCAGCTGCGCTTTGGGCGGGGGTCGACGGGGCCGGAATAGTTATGTTCTGTTCGACAGTTATGTGCTCGATGAACCGTAGTTGCCGCTCCGGATCACGCTCGATAAGCTTGACTGCAGCGGCGGAGTAGCTCAGTGGTAGAGCAGGGGACTCATAAGACCCGGACTGCCTAGCGCTGTGCTTTGAGCTTACAGTCGCTAGCGTATTCAATGGTAGCCCTTGGGATTCGAGGGTGGAGTTGCCACCGTAGACCACATAGCTACGAACGCATCCGCACCCTCCTCGGCAACGGAAGGCTGGTGCGTTGTCGAAGATTCGGGCGGTGGGCGTGAACCCACCACCCCGACAGCACGTGCAGCCGCAGTCGTCCGTGTCCATGTCTTTCCATTGGAGGGTCACCAGCAGTCTCCGGGGCAGCGCGGGTTGGTACAGAGACGACATCGCCCATGGGCTGCTCGTTCTGCTCCTGCGGAGCGCCTAGGAAATGGTGGGGCGGATTCGGATGGGTGGCAAGTGCAGAGGCTTGACGCGACGGAGGCCGCTGGGTTCCACCAGTGGAGCGGGCATCGGGTCGTACTCTGGGCCGTAGTCTCTCGCGATTCCGGCGATGTAGATGGCTGCGTTGTGGCAGGCAATTGGGTCACCCTCGATAAATCTAAGAAGGTAATGGTTGCAGGTGAAACACAAGAGGGATCGCACTCGTCCTGTGTTGTGATCGTGATCGACAGCGAGTCGTCGATTACGTGGTATACGGGTGCAGATAGCACAACGACCTTGCTGGGTAGCGAGTAGCTTCTCGTATTCCTCCCCGGTGATTCCATATGCCTTCTCGATCCATCGGTAGTAAGCACGAAGAGCCCGGGCCTGCTTTTTGGCCCGGGCCTCTCGCGCGGTTGGCGGGTTAGACCGCGACCCCAAACTGGAGGTTCGCGGCATTCGAGTTCTTGCGAAGCAGGGCTTCGCTGTTCATGCCCAAGTAGGCTCTGCGGAGTGCTCCGGCGAGTGTCGGCGCGAACCCCGTTACTTCGTATTCGGTGACGCGAGGGATACGGACGTGGATGTCAACCACCCACACCCATTCTCCCAAATCATTCTTCTGTTTTGAGCAGCTGATCGGGAACTCTGCCGTGTTGCCGTCTGCCAGCTTTGCAAGCCGGTCTTCGAGCAAGTGCGTAGTCTCGACCTCTGTCCAGTCCCTAGCCACTGGTGATCCTCGTAGAACGTGTTAGTTAGAGTCGGAGGCGGCGGGCGATGTCGTCGAGTTCG
>CAZRID010000125.1:0-6530 GCA_964600055.1 uncultured Acidimicrobiaceae bacterium | reverse complement strand
TTGGCGAAGGCGTTCCGGAAGTAGCCTGCGATTACCGGGACGTAGGCTCTGTCTCGGAGACGGATCAGGGCGTGTCCGGCACCGTTAACAGTGACGCCAGAGTTGACGCGTGAGATGAGATCAAAATCGAGCACTGGTTCCTCTACTTTCTTGAATTCGTCTTGGGTTGCGAAGGTGAAGAGTGAGCCGTCGTACATGAAGCGAAGGACTTCCGTGTCCGTGACGGATTCTCCTGTGTAGGTTCCTTTGGGGGCTAGTGGATCGCACCACCACCAGCTCCCCACGAAGCGATAGACGATGACGGCGTGGCCCTTGATGTAATCCTTGTCCCAGCGTCGAAGGTGGTGACCAGCTACGAAGTGGCCGAGTGAGCCAGCGATGACGGCTGCTTGGCCGGGCAAGAGGTTGATTAGAGCGTCTTGTCCGTAGGCACGGCGGATCGAGATTCCGTATCGCTTGAAGAGGCCGTCGATTAGTTCACCGAGTTGGCTGGGACCGCTGGGGGGTACGCCCGCGTCTGCGCGGATTGCTTCAGCCTCGACAAGAGTGGCAGGAGCATCGATCCCTGCAAAGCGAATTAATTCAAGCCCACTGGCAAATAGGCAGTCCTCCCATGCCGTTAGGTCCCAGCGACCGTCAGGCCATTGGTGGGCTTCCTCGCGCTCGGAAACGTGTACATGGGTGTACGCGGCGAATGGGTATGTCACGGTTGCTCCTCGACACCGGCCCACATGGACAGGCGATCGTCTTCTGGTTCGGGTGGGGGTAAGTGGGTGTACTCGACGGTTCCGGCGAGCCATTCCACGTCTTCTGGATAGGGCTCGACACGGCGCTGCCGGAATTCCGCGCGCACGGCCTCGGGGTCGAGCCAGATTTGGACGCCCCGTTTCCGGCTTCGCTTGTTCTTGAAGCCGAGCACGTCAAGGTGCTTGCCGAGGGTCCGGGTCTTGTAGTACTCCTTCGAGTCGTCTTCGAGGTACCCCGAGACGACTTCGTGGATGGTTTTCAGGAAGTAGAAGCCGCCATCGTGGGGGGCTGATCCGTACAAGACACGGGGCAGACACTGGAGGACGACTCGGATGCGATCGGTCGCGTCCTGTTGCTTCTGGAGAGTTGCGAAGTACTCGTTGAAGAACAGGATTAATCGGTCACAGCGGTTGCCTTGGTCAAGGGTGTCGAGGTAGTCGGCGAGGATCACGTACAGTTGGGTGATCTGCCACTGGCGACCGACTAGGTTCGGAGCGCGTGTGTTTCTGAGTTCTTCGTTCCACAGGCGGACTCGTTCTTCGAGGAGGGGCGCGTGATACATGGCCCATAGGTACAACCGGTCTCGGATCGCGGCCCATCGAGGGTTGTCCTTGTCGAACTCCGCGATCTTGCGGAGGGTGGGACGCATGGCCACGATCAGGCATCGGCTTCCGATCACGTTGTCTAGGACGTTGATCGAAGCGATCGCCTTGGGGCCGAAGCTCTCGAAGGAAGCGACGTAGAAGGCGTCGTTCTTGCCCTTCTCCGCGCGCTTGACCGTGGAGCCGTCTAGGTACCCGGCGTTGAGGATTCGTCTTAGCTCTTCGCCTCGTTCGCCCTCGAACCCCTCAGCCTCGTCCACGAGGATCACACCGGGGAATCCCGCCAGCTGGCGGTACAGGGCGGCTGCGCTGATCGATGATGACCATTGGGTGTTCAGGGCAAGCGCTTCGAGGAGCCGGAGGTTCTGGCTTTTACCCGAAGCTGCGGTCCCGTTGAAGTGGAGATATCCGAGGGACCTGAACAGTCGAAAGACGTAGCTGCCCATGATGAATAGGGGGAGGATGTCGTAGTACTCTTCGCGGGCGAACTCGATGTAGTCTTCGTAGACCTTGCGGAGTCCTGCGTGGAGCATGGTTGGGTCTGGTGGGGTGGCATCGCCCCGGAGGAATTCGGTGATCGAGTCCCTTGACCAGCGGCGGACCTTGGGGTTGACCACGTTGTCGGGGTAAGAGAAGCCCAGTTTCTCGATGTTTTCGGGGGTGTACGGGAAGCTGCGACCGTCGCTCGTGATACAGACCAGCATGTCGGTGGGGACAACGATCTGGACGGCTGCTTTGCCGCGGCCCTCGGTCTTCGGGACGTTCACTTTGGCTGGGACCGTGATGTAGGTGATCCCACCACGAATGTCCAATCCGGGGCGCAGCGGCTCAGTCTCTTCCCAGATGATCTCGGGAAGGACTTCGATTCCGTGGTCTTCAAGTTGTTCAAGGGTTATCGCGTCAGTCATCCCTAGCCTGCTGCGCGGAATTCGGCTACAGGTGTTTGCGGTTTTTCAGGTCGAAGCTGTCTCCGTGTGCCTGACACCCGTAGCAGAAGAACGTGTTGTTAGATGGATAAATGGTCATAGAGGGCGTGTCCTCGGCATGGAAGATGCAGAGGGCCACGTAGTATCGACTGCGTTTTCTGAGCGCGATGTTCATTTCGCCGCATACTTCGAGAATGTCTGGTCGTTGGAGGCTCTGTCGTTTTCCTCGGGGTAGCTGGTCGAGCGGGATGTACCCGCCCTGCATCAATGTCTCGTAGAACTCGTTCTTGACGATGGCTTGACGCTTATATTTTGTAGTGGGGTTCTGGTCTCGATCGAGGATTCCCAAGAGCCAGTCGGGGGCCGGAGGAACTCCCAACTCCGGCCCCCGCTGTGCGTCCCATCGGTACCTGTGACCGAGGGGATGGACCGAGGGCGGGGCGACCACATAGCCTCCGAATCCTCGGTAGTCAAGTTTTGAGTTCGGTCCGAGAAGGGCTGTGCCGTTGCCCTTTCCCGTGGGGGCGAAGAACATGTGCCAGCCTTTGCCGGTAAATGAGAATGGTCCGCGGTGTGTGTACATCTGGCCGGTGGTGTCGATCAGATGGTCTTGGAGGGTTCCTGATCCGACTGTGCCATCGACGTCGAGCACGTCGAAGACGTGTCCGGTTGCCAGTCCGATGTTTGCCTGTGGTCTCGCGATCCACCAGTGGGCCACTTGATCGTGGTCCGTGGAGGCGGATTTGAAACCGTCCGCTGTTATCGGCTGTTTGTTCTTGGGGACAAGCGGGAAGACCGGCCACCCCGCCTCAGCGTAGGCGTGAGCCCACGCTGAGAGGGTGGTGTCTTCGTCAGACGGAAAATCCATGAAGCTCGTGGTGGTGTGGACGACACAGCCAGATGACTTCGAGTGGTTTCTCGTAGTCTGGATGGTGTGCGTCTACTTTGGGGGCGCCACAGTGACAGAGCTGTCGAATCAACTTACCGTCTCTTATGGCATTACTGGTGATGGTATTGGCTCGGGATACGAGTGGTTGTCGTGCTGATCGTGAACGCTTGTCTTTGGTTGTGCGCTTGTTGATCCAGAGGCGCCGTTGCTCAGGCGTTTTGTGTCTGTACCAGTTACGCATGTAGGTAGCTTTCTTGCACTTGTGGCACTTGTCGCAAGTGCAAGACGGGGGCCTACCGGTATTTGCCACTTGCTATTTCAGAATGGCACATCGGCGTTGGTGCCGGATTCCAAGGCGGGGGCATCCCCGTCAAGTGGGGCGATGTGGATGGGGACGAACGAGACGAGGGTCCATGTCTGGGTCTTCTTCTCGTTCTCGGTGCGAGGAAGGTAGACCTCAGCGACAACCCCACCCAATCGGAGTGAGGTCATTGCGTCGAGGATTGTCTTCTTCTGTCCGCCCTCGTCGAGTCCTGCCTCGACGGCGTTCTTCACGGCCAGCTCTGCGAGCTTGACGATGAAGTTCTTGTCGGTGTTGTAGCCCTCTGACGGGTTCCTGCTGGAGCCCCGCCACTCGAACACGGAGGTCGTGCTGATTGAGAGCGTGTAGACCGTTTCTTCGCCGGTCAGCTGGCCATCGTCGGGGACGATCTGGACCTGAAGGTCAGCTTTGAACTGACCACGCTGATTGGTGATTTCGGCGATCTGGTCGTAGAGCTGGTTGGCCTCGTTGGTGTCTGCCAGCTGTTCGTTGGGATCGTCGTACTTGCGGCAGAAGCGTCCATTCATGTCGCCCCGGCCGAGCTTGGTTGCGTCGAACGAGCCGTCGCCCTCTGTTGAGAGGAAGAAGGCGTTGTAGTAGACGGGTGGTTTGACGATTCGGACGAGGAGCGAGGGTCCCTCTTTCTTGGGAGGGAACATCTCGCCATCGTCTGTTTCGAGGATGCCACCGCGAAGTGTCATCCTGTGGAAATCGCCTCCCGGCTGAGCGATCGCCCCTGTCTGTCCGAGGAGCGCGAGAAGGTCCTCGGTTGAGAGGGTACTGGGCACGACTGCCTTATCGGCCGGGATCGTGGCCCGTCTGGTGGCGGCTGCGGTAGCCATGGATTAGCTCTCCTGCGGCTCGGGCGCCGCTTCAATGGTTTCGTCGGGGTCGGGGCCTTCGTCTTCCGGAACTTCCGGTTCCCCTGCGTTGCTCCCCATTTCATCCGGGAGGATGTCGTGGCTGGGAACGCGGTCTCGGTTGTTCAAGGCCCACATCAGGGTCAGCTCGTAGATGCGAACCGCTGTGGTTTCCGAGCGAAGCTTCGTGGTCCGGTATCCCATCGAGGACGCGATCAGGGCCACGGCCTGCTGGTACAGATCGGCGATGGTGACTCGCTTCGGTTCTGACGGACGATTGGCAAACTCGTTCTGGATGCGAGCGAGAAGCTCGGCCTTGGAGACCTGTTCCTGTTCGGTGGTCTCCTCGGAGGTAGCGTCAGCTACGGCTTCGGGGGTGGGGGTTTCCTCGGTAGCCGCCGAGGCGCGGTTAGCGCGGACGCGCTTGGCACGGGTCAAGGTAAGACTTCTCCCTAGCTAGAAGTTGGTAAGTTGATTCTCTCTCCCCGGATTCCCGGGGTCAAGGGTCATTCCAGTGGTTGGCAGTCAGGGCATGGTTCCCTGACAGTGATTTGAGTAGGTACTAGGTTGGCTTCTCCGTAGATGGCTGCACAGCATTCACCAGAGGGAAGTACCTGATTACAGCATTCGAAGGTGGCGTCATCGACCTCTATGAAGCCGTATCCTCCGCAGTAGTCGCAGGGCTCGTTGATGTCATGGAGTTTCATTCAGGTGGTGCAGTGACCGCCCTGATCTGGGCGGCTTCGAGTTCGTTGACTTGGGCGCTCTGGCAGCGTTCGCGGAACCCGCACCACGAGCATGTGATCGGGTCATCTACCGGGATGAAGATGCCTTCCCGGATGCCCCGTTCGGCTTGGGCGTACTGGTAGGCGACCCGGGCCATTCTCTTGCTGAGGGCCTCTGGGGTCATGTGCTCGACCTCGCGAAGTAGCGGGATCGAATCGGGTACCGGGTCGCCCTTGCCGGGCTTCTTGGCCATGGACCCCGGGTGCATCATCCGGATACCGGCTTTTGTCGGGTACTTGCCCGTCAAGTCTCGGATGCCGGTGATGTATGTGGTGATCTGGGGTGAGAGGTTGACCTCGTTCTGGGTCTTCTTCCGGGTGACGTACTTGTAGTCTTCTACGCCGACCGCCACGCCTTCGCCGTGGTCTTGGACCATGGTTTCGGTGTCCGTGTACATCACGTCGAGCTTCATGTTCACGGTGCGGATCGGGACACCGAGCTTGTCAAGGAGGGCCTGTGGGGCGTACTTGTTCATGTCCACGTTCAGCTCGATTTCCGCGCCGATCGGGCGGATTTTCGGAGCGTCACGGTGGCGGTAGACGCGGGTAGCTGCGAGCTGCTTGTCCTTCAGCTGGCCCGGCTCTGCGTCTTTCTCGTATTCGCTCGGGGGCATCTCTGAGAGGTAGAAGTCCATGAAGTCCGATGCCTTCTGGACGACCTCTTCGGTCGGTTTGTCGAACCCGGTCTGGAGCTTGGCTTTCGTGTTCCATTCGAGGGCTGCGTGCCCGCCTTTGCCGAGCGAGGTTGAGACCTTGGGCTTCTCTTTCAGCTTTTCCACGTACCGGAAGTAGTACTGCATCGAGCAGCGGAGGTACATGGACAACTGGGAGTAGCTCATGTGGGGCGCCATGGGTCGGCGCTCGGTGTCCGCTTCGGGCTTGCCCTCCTGTTTGTCGATTGCTCGGAGAACGTGGGCGGGGACGATGAGGGGCCTAGGAATTGCGGTCACCCGTGAATCATCGGGTACGGGAGTCGCCTTGGCAACCGTCATCTGCCGGTTATCGGATCAGGAGTTCTGACCATTTCTTCGCGGGGGATTGTCCGCCACGGGTCACTAGCGAGAAGGTCGCCATGGTAGTTTGCTTGTGTCCCAGCGATGATTGCGCATCGCGGGCATGGCTGGGCTCCCCATCCATCGTGCCATGCGCGGTTCATTGTTGGGAATCTCGCAGTTGTTCTGATCGGTCCGCAGATCGGGTTGAGTGGGTCGCGTGGTGTGTTCCCGTATGGGTGCCAATATCGGCGGCTGGGGTCTCCGAGCGGGTAGGGAGTGGTTCCCCGCTCGATTGGATAAAGGTGCAGGAAGCCGCCTCGGCCGAGTGTACGACCGTTACCGCCCGCGGGGCGGAACCAGATCAGGGCTGTGATGTCGATGGTTGTGATGTCGTGGAGGTTCAT
>CAZRID010000124.1:0-8683 GCA_964600055.1 uncultured Acidimicrobiaceae bacterium | reverse complement strand
TGAGCTCTGGCAGATCGGCGTCGGCGTTCTCCCACACGAGGAGCATCGACCGCTTCCGTGCGTATCCCTGGTGCCTTATGTCGGCGGGCATCGCCGCGACATCTCCGGCCTTCATGACCACCTTGGCCCGGACCGTGCCCGAATCGCGGTCCTCGACGTCCCAACGAATCTCATCGGAGAGCTGCACGAACCACTCGACCCGATCGTTGCCATGGATGATGGGCAGGATGTACTCCTCCGTCGTGGGGCAGAAGAGGCTGTCCTTGCACTTCGAGACCACCGACGGATTCCAGGTGACGTCCGAGCGTGAGAGATAGCTGAACAGGCTAAAAGCCTTCACCTCGTCCTCGTATCCCGGCTCGGCGATGATCTCCGGCTCCTCCTGTGACACGTCGGCGAATTGCTCATTGATCGGGTGACCGGTCTCGTCAGAGCGCAGAGGCTCGTCGCCGGTGCAACTGACCATCCGGGCTGCTGCGACCCGATGACGGGTGATAGCTCTCCGGTTGTCACCGTTCTTCACGCCAAATGCGCTCCCCGTCTCACGTGGCGCAGCGAAGGGATCGAAGGTCTGGTTGGTCCAATCGTCCAACATCTCCTCAAAGGTCGCCTTGATCTGCGGGGTGGGGAAATTCTCCACATGATCGAGCTCTGCTTTTCGATAGGAGTCGTTGTAACGGCCGGCAAACAGATCCACCGACCCGTAGTGATTCACAGTGCCCAACACGCCGTCGAAATTTACGATGCCGTAGAAGAACTCCCACGCCACATCGCGCTGAAGCGCTCGAAGGAATGCGTCGGCCGAGAGGATGTGGGACCCGGTGGGCCACGTGAGGTACACGAAGTACTCGTCACGTCTGAAGTGAAACTCCCCCAACGAGAACTCCCGGTAGCCCTGCTCGTTTTGGTCGGTTGCGAGGACGGTCGGCTTTTCCTGAAGCGTTGTCATCTCTTCAACTCCTCTCAATCCATCTCAGACAGTGGTGATACAGATGTCGGCCCAACGCTCGAGGCTGTCGGGCCCTTTGATCGTCTGGAGCAGGACGACTCCAGGGACGTCGGCATGAAACTGGTATGCGGTGTCTCCAGGCAGAAGCGCCATATGTCCCCGCCTCGCCTTGACGACCCCCATCGGCTCCCCGGCCGGCTCTCCTTCGATGCGGCGGGACCCGGTGTCGTCTGGACTGTGAAAGTCTCGAGGATTGTCCAGTTTGAAGAGACGGATCACGACCTCGCCATCCATGACCAAGGCAAACTCATCGTGTGGGGCAGTGCGCCACTCCGATGTCCCCTCCGCACGTATCGCCTCCAGCGTGTACTCCCGGTTCATCCCCACGATGACCTTTTCGTAGGGCTTCGAGTTGCGGGCGACCTCGAACATGTTGGAGAAGGCGTAGTGCTTGGGGTCGTCGTCGATGACTTCGATCCCACCCTTCGTGAAGTCCTCGAGCGATGCGAACTTGGTCTCGAACAAAGCCGTACCTCCGTCGTCTTGAACCTGTCGTGTTCAGCTAGCGTACAAACGTACGGTATCCGAACATAGCATGGTGGCTCCTGCCGCAAACAATAGCCAAATCGGGTTGCCCCATGCCTTGACCGGGAATCCGCCGCCGCGTACGGTAACCGCACCAACGTTCGACAAGCGAACACTTCCCACCCAAGAGAGACGGAGCCGCGTCATGAATGCCACCAGAAAGGTTGACGGGAACGAGGTCCCTGCTCCGGGCAAGTGGGAACTGGATCACGATCACACCGTTCTTGCGTTCGTGGCCAGGCACATGGTCTTCACCAAGGTCCGAGGGCGATTCGTCGATTTCACGGGCGCGATCCATATCGAAGATGACCTCAGCCAATCGCGGGTAGAACTGGACATCGATGCCGCGTCGCTCACTACCGGGGTCGATGACCGGGACAATCATCTGCGGTCCGCCGACTTCCTGAATGTCGAGGAGTTCCCAACGATCTCTTTTCGGAGCACCGCGATCGACCTCGACGCGATGACTCTCACGGGTGACCTCACCATTCGAGGCACCACTCACGGGGTGACTTTGCCCTTCACCTTCGAAGGGATGGCGCCATATCCGTGGGGTGGGGTCCGCGCCATGTTTCGGGCAAACACCGAGATCGCACGTGAGGATTGGGACGTGTCCTGGAACGTCGCCCTCGAGACGGGTGGGTGGCTCGTGTCAAAGACTGTCGATCTCGAGATCGAGGCACAGGCCTCTCTGGTCGACGAAGACGAATAGAGGAACGCCGTCGGCGGGTCCGGATGCCGTTGGGGACAGCGCCAAATTTCCTCCTTTTTCGACCGGAATTCGCGAGCCCGACGTCTCCGCGGCTCGTTGAGAAAACCGCCATATGAGCGACGTCGCCTGATCGCGCCCAAGTACGCTCATCGTACAAGTGGGCGGTATGCGTACAGACCCACATCTAAGGGAGGCATGATGAGTACCCGCGAAATGACGGCCAACTCGGCAACCCGATGGCGACTGGTAGCCACCAGGAAGCCCCTGGCAATGGCATTGGTGGCTGGAATCCTGGCCACCCACATCGCCACCATCACCGGCTATTGGTTCCACGGGATCGGGCTCCGCGATCTCGACTTTCCCACATTCAACGGCTATCTGCTGTTCCGCCCGGAGATGGGCAGTGAAGGCTTCGCTGTGATGGCGGTGCCCCTGCCCCTTCGCCTTGTCCTGGGATGGATCGCCCATCTCTTCACCGGTGTGGCGTTCGCCATGGTCTATGCGATCCTGATCCAGCCGATGCTCAAGTGGAGAAGCAACATGATGAAGGCGCTGGCCTGGGGCGCGGTGCTGGCAATCATCAGCGGATTGTGGTGGGTGCCGGTCTTGTTCCCAGAGTTTGATCTCGGATTCGCATCTTGGAACTTCGACGGTTGGAAAGGTGTGCTTGCCATCTTCCTGTGGCACGCAATCTGGGCAGTCAATCTGGCGCTTTTCTACAACCCGCTGTCCGATGAGGAGCTGGCGGCGATCAGCGTCGGCTGAGATTCGCCACACTCACTCTGGCTCTTCAGGGACGATCGATCAACAGGTGCCCAGGACCGGACACATCGGGAGCGACTTCAGAGTCGCCCCCGATTTCGTTAGGTTGCCGCAGTGCCCAGCCAGACCTTCCAGCATGCAGCCACAACCCGTGCCACCGTCGAATCAGTGTGGACGGCGCTCGACGAGCCCAAGACCTGGGAGGCGATCCCCGGTGTGGATCGGGTCATCGACCCCATCATTGACTCTTCGGGCCGGCTCCAGGGGTTCTCGTTCGAGAGCGCGGTGGGTGGGATGACCTACCGTGGTGAGGCGACACCTGCCGGTCGCGAGAATGAGCGATTGATGGCCTGGGACATCAAGACTCCCGAGATCAAAGGCAAGGTGGCGGTGGGTTTGAGCCCTGCCGACGAAGGCACCCGCGTCTACATAAGACTCGACGTGGAAGGCATGGGGATGCTCGGCTCGCTCTTCTTCCCGGTCATCGCCTCCGCCATCGGCGGTGGATTCGCCGGCACCGTTGAAGACTTCGTGCGCAGCTTCGATTCGTGACCTTGCGTAATTTGGACGGTGAGGTCCGCATTTGACCCCTGTGCGTCCCAATTAGGAAGCGGTAGACGCCGGGTCTCCTCAGGGAACGGGCTCGTCCTCGCCTGAGGCGTCCTCGGCCTCGACCGCGAGTTCGGCGTCGGCGGCGAGCTCCTCGGCGACCTGTCTCCCCTCGTCCTTGCCGCCGCTGACGATCTGGGCCCGGTCGGTGATCAGAGTCACCTGGTTCTCCAACACCTGGAGGAACCCGCCGTGGACCCCGATCGTGGTCCGGGTCCCATCCTCGGCCTCGACAATCACCGCCCCCGTGACCAGGGCCCCCATCAGCGGCTCGTGGTTGGCCATGATCCCCAGCTCACCGTCGGGCGTCTTGGCGAGGAGGAAGGTGGCCGTCCCGGTCCACACCGTGGCCTCGGGCGACACCACATCGACCTGAAAAGTATTAGCCATCTCTATTGGCGGCCGACTTCGCCCGCCGCCAACCTTTCCGTGAAACTCGACTCAACATTGACGCGCGACAACAGCGGCGGTCGAACAGACGCCGGTCGGCCGCAGCTTCCGCCCCGCTGCCAGCCTCCGCGCGATTCTCGAGGATCCATCAAGCGGCCGCGTCTTTCGTAAGCTCGGCGGCCTTGCGCTCGACGTCCTCGCGACCGCCGACCATGTAGAAGGCCTGCTCGGGGTACTGATCCATGTCACCGTCGAGCACGGCCTTGAAGGCCGCGATCGTCTCCTCCAGCGGGGTGTAGATCCCGGGCTGACTGGTGAACTGCTCGGCGACGAACATCGGCTGGGCGAAGAACCGCTGGATGCGGCGGGCACGACCCACGACCAGCTTGTCCTCCTCGGAGAGCTCGTCGATGCCAAGAATGGCGATGATGTCCTGGAGGTCCTTGTATCTCTGGAGGACCCGCTGCACCTCGGTGGCGACGAAGTAGTGCTCGGTTCCGAGGATCTGGGGGTCGAGGGCGCGACTGCTGGAGTCGAGCGGGTCGACGGCTGGATAGATACCGAGGGCAGTCAGGGGCCGGGACAACACCGTCGTGGCGTCGAGATGGGCGAACGCAACGTGCGGGGCGGGGTCGGTGATGTCGTCGGCCGGCACATAGATCGCCTGCAGCGAGGTGATCGAACGACCCTTGAGCGAGGTGATCCGCTCCTGGAGGAATCCCATCTCATCGGCCAGGGTGGGCTGATATCCCACTTCGGACGGCATCCGGCCCAACAGGGTCGAAACCTCGGAGCCGGCCTGGGTGAAGCGGAAGATGTTGTCGATGAACAGCAAGACGTCCTGACGCTGCACGTCACGGAAGTACTCCGCCATGGTCAGCGCGGACAGGGCGACTCGAAGTCGCACCCCGGGCGGCTCGTCCATCTGGCCGAAGACCAGGGCCGCCTTGTCGATGACCCCGGTTTCCTTCATCTCGAGGAATAGGTCGGTGCCCTCTCTGGTCCGCTCCCCTACCCCGGCAAACACCGAAACACCACCATGCTGGGTGGCGACCCGGTTGATCATCTCCTGGATGAGGACCGTCTTGCCGACGCCGGCTCCGCCGAAGAGGCCGATCTTCCCACCCTGCAAATAAGGGCAGATCAGATCGAGCACCTTGATCCCGGTCTCGAACACCGTCTTCTGCGGCTCGACGTCCTCGAAAGCCGGAGGGGTGCGGTGGATCGGCCACCGCGGCTCGGAGAAGTCCTCGTCCGGTGCGTCCAGAGAGTCGCCCCAGACATTGAAGATGTGACCCAGTGTCTGGTCACCGACGGGGACCGTTATCGGCCCGCCGGTGTTGTGGACGATTGCCCCCCGGGTCAGGCCGTCGGTCGGAGCCAGGGCAATGGCTCGGACCTTGGAACCACCAAGATGCTGGGCCACCTCGGCAATGACCGAGCGTTCCTCGTCGCCGACCTTGAAGTCGACCGTGATGGCATGAAGGATCTCGGGCAACCCCTCGGGTGGGAACTCAACGTCGACGACGGGCCCGGCCACCTTGACGATGCGCCCGGTGCTTTTTACCTCATCCATTCTCGAAACTCCTCGTGTGACTATCCAAGTGCCAAATACCAAGTGCCAAATACGCCGAAGGCAACCTCATGTCCTGCCCTCGGCCAGCGCCTCGGCGCCACCGACGATCTCGGAGATGGCGGTCGTGATCTCCGCCTGACGGGCGCGGTTGGCTTGGACGGAGAGGACCCTGATCAGGTCCTCGGCGTTGTCGGTGGCTGCCTTCATCGCCCTGCGCCGGGCACTGTGCTCTGAGGCCGAGGCTTCCAACAGCACGTTGAAGATGATCGCCTCCACATACCTGGGGAGAAGACGGTTGAGGATCTCCTCCGGTGAGGGCTCAAACTCGTACGAGACCTGATGTGCCCGCTCGTTCTCAGATGTAGACGGTGGGGTGATCGGCAGCAGTTCGAGCGTGGTCGGGACCTGGGTCATGGCCGATTGGTACCGGGTGAAGAAGACTTCGACCGAATCGATGCGTTCGGCGACAAAGGCGGCAAGCACGGAGTTGGCAACGGCCCTGGCGTCCCCGTACCCCGGTGTGTCGGTCACTCCGAGGTAGGCGTTCTCGATCCGGTAACCCCTGTAACGGAAGTAGGCCTGTGCCTTCTTGCCGATCGTGTAAAGGATGGCGTTCTTGCCTTCACGGTCGAGCTCCCGTATCCGGCTCTCGGCGAGACGGATGACGTTGGTGGCGTAGGAGCCGGCAAGACCCCGGTCGGAGGACACGATCACGACGCCGACGGTCTTGATGTCTCGCTGCTCGAGCAACCGGTGCGAGCCGGCACCGGCTGCGCCGACGTTCTCGATGACCTCGATGAGCTTGGCGGTGTAAGGCTTGGATGCGTTCACCCGACCCTGTGCCTTCGGGATCCGACTGGTGGCGATCAACTCCATGGCGCGGGTGATCTTCTTGATCGCCTCAACGCTCTTGATGCGGCGACGCGTGTCCCGTAGCTGGGCGGAGGCCATCTTGTGCTGCCTACTCCCCGGACCCGGAGGCCACGAAGGCCTCCTTGAACTCGGTGAAGGCGGCTTCGACGGTCGCCGCCTCGGGAAGCTTCCCGGTGTCGCGGATCTCGGTGAGCAAACCGGGCTGCCGGGTCCGGAAGAACTCACGCAGTTCGTCTTCGAAACGTCGGACGTCGCTGATGGCGACGTCGTCCATGTGGCCCTCGGTCACCGCGTAGATGACGATGACCTGCTCCTCGATGGGAACCGGCGAGAACTGGGGCTGCTTCAAGACCTCGACCACCCGACGCCCACGCTCCAACTGGGCGAGGGAGGTGGCATCGAGCTCCGATCCGAATTCGGCAAAGGCCGCCAGCTCACGGAACTGGGCCAGGTTGAGACGCAGGGGGCCGGCGATCCTCTTCATCGCCGAGATCTGGGCCGCACCTCCGACACGAGACACGGAGATGCCGGCGTCGAGGGCGGGGCGGATTCCCTGGTAGAAGAGATCGGAGAGCAGATAGCACTGCCCGTCGGTGATCGAGATCACGTTTGTCGGGATATATGCCGAGATGTCGTTGGACTTGGTCTCGATGACCGGCAGACCGGTCAACGATCCGGCCCCCAACTCATCGGAGAGCTTGGCACACCGCTCCAGGAGACGGCTGTGCAGATAGAAGACGTCCCCCGGATATGCCTCACGGCCCGGCGGGCGCCGAAGCAACAGCGAGATCTCGCGATAGGCGACGGCCTGCTTCGACAGGTCGTCGAAAACGACAAGTGCGTGCTGGCCGTTGTACATCCAATGCTGACCGATGGCCGACCCGGCATACGGGGCATACATCTGCAGGGCGGGTGCAGCCGAAGCAGGCGCATTGACCACGACCGTGTACTCCATGGCGCCGGCCGCTTCGAGGGTGGCCACGACCTCGGCCACCGTGGAGGCCTTCTGGCCGATGGCCACGTAGATGCATTTGACCTCGTTCTTGGTGCCCTGGTTGACCTTCTGGTTGATGATGGTGTCGACGAGGATCGCGGTCTTGCCGGTCTGCCGGTCACCGATGATGAGCTGGCGCTGGCCGCGGCCGATGGGGGTCATCGAGTCGATGGCCTTGATCCCGGTCTGCAAGGGCTCGTTGACCGGCTGTCGCTCCACAACCGAAGGGGCCTGTGTCTCCAGGAGACGACGCTCAGTGGTGTCGATCGGGCCCTTGCCGTCAACCGGGTTGCCCAGAGCGTCGATGACACGCCCGAGCAGGGCGTCGCCAACCGGGACCGAGAGGACGGTGCCGGTCTGCTTGACCGGGTCCCCCTGCTGGATGTGGCTCGCCTCGCCGAGGATGACAACACCGAGGTCCTCTTCGTCGATGTTCAGGGTGACGCCGAGCAGGCCACCGGGGAACTCGAGCAGTTCAGATGACATCACGCTGGGCAGGCCGTCCACACGGGCCACGCCGTCGGCGATGGAGGTGACATATCCGACCGTCTCCTTGTCGACTTCCGGCTCCCAGCCCGAAAGCTGCTCCCGGAGAGACTTGGTGATCTGATCGGCGGTAATGGTCAAGTCGGACATGTGACTCCTCAGCGGTTCAGTACGGCCTGGCGAAGCTCGCCCATGGCATGGGCGAGGGTTCCGTCGATGACGACATCACCGACACGGGCGACGATCCCGCCGACGACCGATTCGTCGACGATGACTTTGACCTCGACTCGCTTGCCGGTGGCCTTGCCAAGGGAGGTGGCAAGACGTGCGATGGTTGCGTCGTCGAGCGCAACGGCCGAGCGGACCTCGGCGACGGCCATGTCCCGCGACTCGGCTGCCTTCTCGACAAAGGCCTTGGCGATGGATGGGATCTCCGACGAGCGACCCTGCCCGACCATGAACTGGACCAGACCAACGGTGAGTGCGGAGGCGCGGGCGCCGATCAGTTGATCGATGACGGCGTGCTTCCTGTCCACGGGAAGCTCGGGGTCGGTGAGGGTTGCCCTCAACTCCTCGGACTTCTCGAGCGCCTGGCCGACCGCCAGGAACTCGCTCTCCACGCGCTCCAAGTCGCCCTCGGCCGTTGCAAGGTCGAGGATGGCGCGGGCGTAGCCGTCGATCCGGTCATCCATCTAGTGGCCCGTCGCACAAATAGCTGCGCGGTCTCGCCGGCCCTCGACGCCGCTG
>CAZRID010000123.1:4068-8700 GCA_964600055.1 uncultured Acidimicrobiaceae bacterium | reverse complement strand
CCGGCCGACCGGCGTCTGTTTGCCCGAAGTCAACACCCCATCCCGGTCTGGACTGGCGTAGTCCCCGGTGTGGGAAGAGCCGTCCGTCTCGGAGCCATTCGGGCAAAGTCGGCCGGCAATTAAACAGCTGGGGCGAATCCCACCGAGGGGCCACCTCCGGTGGCTTCGATCTCTACGTAGGCCACCCCACGAGTGGGGATGCCTACGGTGTGTCCCTTGGTGTCGGTGAACCAGGCAAGACCGCCATCGGCCACCGACCGCTCCATTTCGTCTCGAAACTCTTTGATGTCCTCGACCTCTAGCTCGACGACCTTGCTGGTATCGGTGATTCCGATACGGACTCTCATGCCGGCTCCTGACTCGCCTGTCCCTCAATCGTAACCCTCTTCCCGACCCCGTCCCGCTGTCGTAGGTTGGGGAGTGGGATGGGAGAACGTCGAACGACAATCGTCCTGGTGGCGACAGCCGTCATCACGGTCAGCTCCGTGGCACTGGCAGATCCCGTGGGCGAATCGTCATTTGTCCCCATCGGGTTGAACACGGTGGATAGGACCGCGCCATCGGTGATTGTCAAGGATGGGGACCACTTGTGGAAGATCAGCCAGGCCCATCTCGATCACGTGTCAGGCCAGCCGGCAACCGCGGACGAAGTGGACCCTTATTGGCGTTCGGTGATCGAGGCCAACCGGGAACGGCTCCTATCGGGCGATCCGAATCTCATATACCCGGGTGAGGTGGTTGTGCTCCCGCCGACGGGCTAGCGGTCGGCGACGAACTTGGCGACGACACCTTCGTGGGTCACCGCGTACAACTCGCCGTCCCCACCGAGCCCGAAGCTGTTGATCTGCCCGATCTGACCGAGGTCGGCAGTCCAATCTCTTTCCTCGGTGACCTGACCGCTCACGTACTTGAACGACTTGATCCACTGCGAGCACCAGTCGCTGTAGAAGTAGGTGCCGACCAGTTCGGGTATCTCGCTCCCCCGATACACGTATCCCCCCGTCACCGAGCAGCCGTCGGCATGGCTGTAGGTGATGACCGGAGACGTGTAGTTGGCGAGATCACAGTCCTGGACATGGAAGCAACGCGTGCCTTCGACATCTGACCAGCCCAGGTTGAAACCACCCTCGTCGATAGGCAGAACATTGACTTCTTCTTGATCGGCATGACCCACATCGGCGATGTAGATCATGCGGTCGACCGGGTCGAATGAGAATCGCCATGGGTTCCTAAGACCGTAGGCCCAGACCTCGGGGGCGCCCCCACCGTCGACAAAGGGGTTCTCGGGAGGGATCCCATAGGGGTCACCACTGTCCACATCAAGGCGAGACACGGTGCCGAACAGGGTGCTCGGGTCCTGACCCTGGTCTCTCGAGTCGGCCCCGTCACCCATCGAGACCCAGAGATAGCCGTCGGGGTCGAAGTTGAGCTGACCCGCATAGTGGCGGATGTCGGTGGCGTCTTCCGGCTGTTCCAACTCGATCAGCACCCGCTCGGTGTCGGGCACTGCGATATTCGGGTCGGATACGGAGACCTGGAACTCCGAGAGCTGTCGCCGCCCTTCCTTGTCTGTGTAATAGACGAAGAAACGGCCGTTGCTCGCATAGTCGGGGTGAAAGGCGAGTCCGAGCAGACCCTGCTCGATACCGTTGGCCAGAACTCGGTCCGTGATGTCGAGGAAGGCCGGATCCAACAACTGGCGGTCGGCATCGAGGATCCTGATCACCCCGACCCTCTGGACGACGAAGAGACGATCATCGCCCACGGGTGCTGTGATGACGGTAGGTTGGCGGAAGTCCTGGGCGATTGTCTCCAGCCGCACCGCCTGCAGGGCACCGAGGTTGGTCGTTGAGCCGGTGCCGTCGCCTGCGGGCGTGGTCGTCGAGCCGCCCGGGCTCGTGCTTCCCGAACCGTCCGGAGCCGATGTCGTCGTGCTATCCCCCGCCAGCGGCAGCGTGCTATCCGCAGGACCGCCCTCACCTGAGCCTCGTAGAAAGAAGAATGCGATGAGGAAGACGGTGACCAGGACGATGATGAGGGCTCGGAGCCGGGCTTGGGCCGGGGACGCAGGTTGGCGATGACGCGCGCTCACGAGGTCGGGATTGTAGGAAGCGGCGCGGCGGTACTGGTCGCTCTAGGCGTTCTCGCCAAGGAATATCTCTGAGACAGACGAGTCCATGAAGATCGCCTGGAGTGTCTCGGCCAGGACCGGTGCAATCGACAGAACCTGGATCTTGTCCAGCTCGAGCACCTCGGCGGACACCGGCAATGTGTTGGTCACGATCACTTCCTCGACCGGCGCATTCTTGAGCAGATCCAACGCCGGCTCGGAGAAGACGCCATGTGTTGCCGCGATCCGCACACTCACCGCCCCCTGGTTCCGCACCATCTCGGCGGCGTTGGTGACCGTGCCCGCGGTGTCGATGATGTCATCGACTATCACCACATGGCGGCCTTCCACCGATCCGGCCATCTCCAGTGCAGCCGAGACGTTGTGCAGCACGGGGTCGCGTCTCTTGTATACGAAAGCCACGGAGGCGTCGAGGAATCGGGCATATCTTTCCGCCCTTTTCACGCCACCGGCGTCCGGGGAGACAACCGTGGTCGGGCCTTCGAGCCGCTCGGACAGATAGTCGATGATGATCGGCAGTGCCGTCAGCGAATCGAACGGTTTGTGGATGAATCCCTGAAGCTGGCCGGTATGGAGATCGACCGAAACCAGCCGGTCCGCACCGGCAGTCATGAACAGGTCACCGACCAGGCGAGCGGTGATCGGCTCCCTGGGCCTGACCTTCTTGTCCTGACGTGAATAGCCGAAGAAAGGCATGACCGCCGTGATCCGACGTGCCGACGCCCTCTTCAATGCGTCGATCGTGATCAGTTGCTCCATGATGTTGTCGTTCATGGGCTCGCAGTGGCTCTGGATCACGTAGCAGTCGGCGCCCCGGACACTCTCCGCTGGACGCACATAGATCTCGCCGTTGGCGAATCGGGATCGCTCCAGGTCACCCAGTGCGACGCCCATGACCTCTGCCACTTCCTCAGCAAGAGGGATGTTGGCTCCCCCGGTGAAGAGCATCATTCGGTTGCGGGAGACAATGTCCAACTCAGTCCTCTGTTTCCTTCGCTGCCTGTCTCTCGGCGCGTCTTCGAGAGTAGCCGGGAATCTCACGCTGCTCGGTGCGCTCGAGGGCGAGGGCCCCTTCTTCCACGTCGTTGGTGATCACCGACCCCGCACCGGTAACGGCGCGGTCCCCGATCTTGACCGGCGCCACCAGCATCGTGTCCGACCCGATGAACACCTCCTCACCGATCTCCGTGTGGTGCTTCTCGTAGCCGTCGTAGTTGCAGGTGATCGATCCGGCTCCGATGTTGGAACGGGCCCCGACAGTCGCGTCGCCGAGATAGGAGAGATGGGGGGCCTTGGCCTTCTCACCAAGCGTCGTGTTCTTGGTCTCGACGAATGTGCCGACTTTGGCTCCCCGCTCCAGGACCGTCCCCTGACGAAGAGAGGCGTATGGCCCGACCTCACAGTCATCGCCGATCAACGCCCCTCTCAAGACGGAGTACCAGACGGTGGAGCCGGGACCGATCGTGGAGTCCACGGCGAACACCTCCGGGCCAACTTGTGCGCCGGCGCCGACCGAGGTGTTGCCCTCCAAGTGGACACCGGGATAGATGCGTGCGCCGGGGGCGACCGTGACGGTGTCGTCGATGTAGGTGCGATCGGGGTCGAGCATCCACACCCCCGATTTCATGAGCGCCTGGTTGGTGCGTGTCTGCAGAAGCCGTGTGGCCTCGAATAGCTGATCCTGAGAATTGATGCCGACCACCTCCTCGGGTGTCGCCTCTACCGGTTCTAGTCGCTCCCCTCGTCCGACGAGGATCCCGATCACATCGGTCAGGTAATACTCGCGCTGTGCATTCTGGTTCGAGACACCGCTGAGGGCGTCGATCAGGTCCTTGGCCCGAAAGGCGTAGGCCCCGGCGTTTATCTCACGGACCGCCCGCTGGGCAACGTCGGAGTCCCTGTCCTCGACAACCTCGACCACCAGGCCCCGATCGTCCCTGATGACACGGCCGTATCCGGTCGGGTCTTCGAACTCGGCGGTCACCAAACGAGCAGCAATGTCCGAAGATCGGTCAGCAAGTCGTGTCAACAGGCCCGGCGTGAGCAGTGGCATGTCGCCGTAGAGGACCATGATCGTGTCGTCGGCGGCAACATCGCCAAGGGCATCGAGACCGACCTGCGTGGCATGCCCGGTGCCGAGCTGCTCGCTCTGCACCGCTGAGACCACCTCTTCGGGAAGGTGCGGGTCGACATGCTCGGCCCCATGCCCGACAACGACAATCGTGCTGGCTGGACCCACGGCGCGGACGGCCTCGAGAACCCATCCGAGGAGTGATCTCCCCACCGCCATGTGAGCCACCTTGGGCAGATCGGACATCATTCTCTTGCCCTGACCCGCAGCCAGGATGACGACATGGATTGGCAAGCACCACCTCTTGGTGATCGACGCTGGGGGGGCAGGACTCGAACCCGCTCTTACAGGACCAAAACCTGCTGTGCTACCGGTTACACCACCCCCCAAAAGGGGTGAAAACAGAATAACGGCGCTCACCAACGAACCC
>CAZRID010000123.1:0-3968 GCA_964600055.1 uncultured Acidimicrobiaceae bacterium | reverse complement strand
CCCAACACCTCATGGTGCCACCAGCTACACCACCCCCCAAAAGGGTGAAAACAGAATAACGGCGCTCACCAACGAACCCGCTCCAACAGGACCCAACACCTCATGGTGCCACCAGCTACACCACCCCCCAAAAGGGTGAAAACAGATCAACTCAGTGAGAATCAATTACCTCGACATCAACGGGATCCGACGAGTCAATCTCCGGCTCGAATCTTGTCGATGACCTGATCGGTGGTCATCACCCATCCCAGGCAACGGGCGATGTTCTCGAGGGCGGCCTCATTGAGATCATCGCCGTACATGCTCCCCACACAGTCTTCGAGAACGACCACCTGGAACCCACGGTTCAAGCTCTCGAAAGCGGCGCACTGGACACAGGTGTTGGTGTTGATGCCCATGAGGATCAGGGTGTCGACATCGAGAAAGGTCCCCAGGAGGACGTCCATCTCGGTGCCGTAGAAGATGCTCTGGGTCTTCTTGCTGTTGACGATGAGATCGTCCGGCTCGGGCCCGATCTCGGGCATCAACTCACATTGCACGCTTCCGACGAGGTTGTGCAGCGTCCCCTCGGCCAACGCCGTGGTAGCGGGGGTCTGATGGGAGAGCGTCATCCTCCCGGCGTCGACCCGTGGATTGAACCGATACGCCTCCTCGGGTCGCCAGGTGAGGATGGCGTGGATCACGGGAATCCCGGTGTCTCGGGCAAAGCGCAGGAACTTCTCGGCCGCCCCCAGCACCCGGTCGGTGATCTCGGGCTTCACCGGCATGGTGGCCTCCTCGCCACCGAGATGGCCCCGATGCATGTCGATGGTCACCACCGCGGTTCGGCTCGGGTCGATGTGGAGCCAATCGTTGAGCCGCCCCAACTGCTCGGAGTGGTCCTCCCACGTTGTCGTCTTCATCGTGCACCTCCCTTCGGGTTGGGGGCCGCCTGAGCTGGTCAGCCTATGCGCTCGGACTTACGCGGTGCCTCCCCGTAAAGCTCGGGGTTGAGAACGTCGAGTGGCCGCTCTCCGGCCAGGAAGCTCTCGATGTTGTCCACGGTGCGATCGGCCATCTCCGCCCGCGTCTCCCTAGCCCCGCTACCAATGTGGGGGGTCAGGACCACGTTGGGCAGCGCGAGCAGACCCGGGCCCGGCCCGTAGCCTGGCTCAGGGATCTCTCGTTCGTAGACATCGAGCCCTGCTCCCCGCAGTCTGCCTTCCCGAAGTGCATCCTCGAGCGCCTCCTCGTCGACGACCGGACCGCGGGAGGTGTTGATCAAGATCGCCTCCGGTTTCATCAGCGCCAGCTTCTCTCTGGATATCAGACCCTTGGTGTCGGCGGTGAGGATCGGGGCGAGGACCACGAAATCCGACTCCTTGAGCAGCTCGTCCAATTCCCGGAACTCGATGCCGAGGCTGGCCTCGTCCTCTGGCGACAGTCGTGACCGCTTGGTGTAGATGAGGTTCATGTCCAGTGCCTGGCAGCGACGGGCCACACCGCTCCCCACCCGACCGAAACCGACTATCCCGACGGTCTTGCCGAACAGACGTGTTCCCAGGAAAGCCGCCGACTGGTTTTGGGTCCATTTCCCTTCTCGCAGAAATCGATCGGCCTCGGGGAGCCGCCAGGCGGTGCTCACCAGGAGGGCAAAAGTGAACTCGGCGGTGGTCTCGGCGAGAGTGTTGGGCACCCCCGTCACCGGCACGCCGCGGCGGGTTGCGGCGGGGATGTCGACAAAGGTGGCGGCAACATGCATCGCGGCGATTAGCTTGAGATCGGTCGCGGCAGAGATGATCTCCTCGTCGTACGGGATGTCACCCATGGCGTAGAGGATCTCCTTGCCGACCACCCCTTCGAGGACTTCCTCGCGAGTGATTCGACGGTCGTGGTGATCGAAGAGGCTTACCTCACCGATCGCCCTGAGACGGCGGAGGGCATTGGCGGGGATCGGCTGGGGGATGAAGATCCTCGGGCTCGCCGACACGGAATGCCGCCCCTTTCTCTCACCGATTCCGACACGTCATGGTCGCTTCCTGTAGTTTATATTACATAGAAGACCTAGGACGCGGGATGGCTGGAAGAGAGATGATCACCAGTATCGGACGTCTGCATCGATCGGACTCGGAGGCGGTCTGGTGGTAGCACCGACCGGGGACCGTCCGCGGATCAGGGTCGCAGCTGCGGAGAAGAGCTACGGAGAGCTCACCGTATTCCACCAGATCGACCTCGAGGTCGGAAGCAGCGAAATCGTCTCCGTGGTGGGCCCATCCGGTTGCGGCAAGACCACTTTGCTTCGTTGCATGAACGGTCTGGTCCCATTGTCCGCAGGGACCGTGACCATCGATGAGCAAGTGGTGACCGAACCACGCCAGGGCGTGGGCATGGTGTTCCAGCACTTCGGGCTCTTCCCGTGGAAGACGATGTACGACAACGTCGCATACGGTCTCAAGATCCAGGGCCGGTCCGGGGAGGATATCGCCAAGGTCGCGCAACCCTTCATCGATCTGGTCGGTTTGCGCGGATTCGAGCATCACTACCCCTACCAGCTCTCGGGTGGGATGCAGCAACGGGCTGGCCTGGCCCGAGCCCTAGCGGTCAACCCGCAGGTCTTGCTCATGGACGAGCCGTTCAGCTCGGTCGACGCCCAGACCAGGGAGTTGCTCCAATTCGAGTTGCTCCGCATCTGGGACTCCAAGCCGACCTCGATGGTCTTCGTGACCCACTCCATCGAAGAGGCAGTCCTGATGGGTGACCGGGTCGTCGTGCTCAAGGGGCGGCCAAGCACCATCCACGAGATCATCGACGTGGGCATACGGCGGCCCCGGGATCGCTCCACGCTGTCCAACGCCCGCTTCAACGAGATCCGCGAGCACGTGTGGTCGATCCTGATGGAAGACATCAAACGAGCGGAAAGGGACATCGAGCCGACCCAGCATCCGAAGAGATGAGTGGTGTCGGCCGTTGGCAGACAAAGGAGAAGGAATGAGAAGAACCCGAAGCCTGTGGATCATCGTGAGCGTCCTCGCGCTGGTCCTTGCGGCCTGTGGTGGAGATACGACGACCACCACGTCCGGGGGAGCTGACACCACCGAGGCAGGCGGCACCGAGACCACCGAGGCAGGGGGTACCGAGACCACCGAGGCAGGTGGGGACACGACCACGACCGCGGACTCCGGCGCCCCGCTGGAGCCGGCCGGGAGCCTGACCGTGGGTCTGGCGGCGATCCCACCGGTGTTCCCGGCGGCGATGCACATCTACGCAGCCGAGGCCCTAGGACTGTTCGAGACCTATGGGGTCGACGTGACGCTGCGACCGTTCGAGAACGGCGGGGACAGCGCTCGTGCCGTTGCATCCGGCGAGATTCAGGTTGGAGCGGTGCCCACCAATGTGGGGGTAGGCCTCGCTGCCGGTGGCGGCGAGATGGTCGGCATCATCGGGATGAGTCAACCGACGTGGCACGTCGCCAGCACCAATGGCGAGAACGCCTCCTGTGAGGATCTCGCTGGGGATACAGTCGCCGTCGACGGGATCGGCCAGACCCGCTACGGCGTCCTCGGGGCGATCCTCGAGTCATGTGGCTTGACCTACGACGATGTCGAGACGGTGTTCATCCATGCGGCACCTGTGATCGAAGGGCTGGTGTCGGGACAGATCGAGAATGCGGTCATGCATCTCTATGAGTTCGCCACCGTGCAGACTCTGCTTGCCGCCGAGGGCGGCGACACCGAGATCCATCAGATCATCAGCATCACCGACATCAGGCCCGACCAGCACTACCTGTATTACGGCGCCAGCCCCGACGCCCTCGCCAATCAGCGGGAGGCCCTGGTGCGCTATGTGGCCGCCGACATCGCGGGCCGGGAGGCCATGGCCGACCCGGCCAACCTCGATGCCCTCGCCGAGCTGGGACCGTTGATGGGTCTGGAACCAGAGGTCACCAGGAGCGCGATCCAGCTCTACCTCGAGTTGGACAACTACTGGGC
>CAZRID010000122.1:0-8763 GCA_964600055.1 uncultured Acidimicrobiaceae bacterium | reverse complement strand
CGATCATCCGACGGATCGCCTCTGCGACGCGAACGAAGTTTGCCAGCGGCTCGCCCATGCCCATAAAGACGATATTGGTCAGGTGATCGGGCGCATCTGGCATCCCGATCTGGCGAAGAAACGCCTGTGCGTACGCGACCTGGGCCACGATCTCGCCGGAGACGAGATTTCGCTCGAAACCGAACTGCCCCGTGGCACAGAAGGTGCAACCGAGGGCGCACCCCGCCTGGCTGGAGATACACAACGTGGCCCGACGCGGATATCCCATCAGCACGGCTTCGATCGCCGCCCCGTCGGAGGCCCGGAAAAGCCATTTGCGGGTCGTGCCCCCGTCGGCGGACTGCTCGAGCTCGACTTCGAAAGGCCACAACCGCCCGTCGAGCTTCTCCCGGAAATGGTTGGGGAGATTGGTCATGCTCTGAGCGGTGAGGACCGGGGTCCTGTACAGCCAGTCGCGCAGCTGGTCGACCCTGTACGACGGCTCCCCGTCGAGCAGATCGCCCAAATCCTCCGGTTGATGCAGGTAAGGCACTACTGGATCAACGAGCGGGCTTGTTCGATCCAATCACGGGCGCGGGCGGCGCTCACCCCTGCCGCCTCTGCGATCGTGTCAGGGGTGGATGCGGCAAACTTCGACATGTTGTCTATGCCGGCGCTCCTGAGTCGACCGGCCAAGACCGGGCCGACACCATCCACGGCATCGATGGCAGGCGTCTCGGTTTTCGGCACGACGGCCCTGAACACCGGTGGCTCCGGTTCGCGGGAGGCGGCGACGGAGATGAAACGGTCACGCATGGCCCAGATCAAGGCAACCGCGCCACCCACGATCCCCACGACTTTGGCCAATCTCTTCACGGGGCCGAAGAGTACCCACTCCGGGTTGTATCTACCCTGGCCAACACATGAAGGTCGACTTCTACTTTCCACCGGGCCCGCCCGAGGGAGCCTCAGACGCGGCCTTGCATGCCGCCGAGATCGGCTACGACGGGTTCTTCACCGCCGAAACTCAGTACGACCCGTTCCTCCCTCTGGCGTTGGCTTCGTCGACCGAGCCCGGGTTGGAGCTGGGGACCGCGATCGCGGTCGCCTTCCCTCGTTCGCCGATGGTGATGGCGATGACGGCCTGGGACCTCGCCCGGATGTCAAGGGGCAAGTTCATGCTCGGTTTGGGAACACAGATCAGGGCCCACATCGTGCGCCGGTTCTCGACGGTATGGGACAGCCCGGGCCCCCGGCTGAGGGAGTATGTCCTCTCCTTGCGCGCCATCTGGGGGTCATGGCAGAGCTCCACGCCCCTCTCGTTCGAGGGCGACTACTACAAGTTCTCGCTGATGACCCCTTTCTTCGATCCGGGGCCCATCCAGCATCCCGACATCCCGGTCTACATCGCCGGTGTCGGCCCCTACCTGAGCCGTCTCGCCGGCGAGCTGTGCCAGGGCTTTCATGTCCACCCGTTCCACACGGTGCGATATCTCGACGAGGTGGTGCTGCCCGCTATCAGATCGGGCGCAGAGACGTCGGGCAGAGCCCTCGACGACGTGGAAAGGGTGACGACTGTCTTCGTCATGACCGGGGAGACCGACTCGGAGATCGAACAGGCGATGGGCCCGGTGCGACAACAGATCTCGTTCTACGCCTCCACTCCGTCTTACAAGCCGGTGTTGGAGGCCAACGGTTGGGATTTCGGGGAGGAGCTCAATGCAATGTCGAAGCGAGGGCAATGGTCGGAGATGGCGGACATCGTTCCCGACGAGGCGGTGATCACGGTTGGAGTCGCCGCGCCGATCGACCGGTTGGGCGAGGCAATCAAAGAGCGATACGGCGATCGGGTGCAGAGGATCGGCTTCTACACCATCGGCTCTGCCCTGGGTGCCAATCCCGAGGCCGTTAAGGAAGTGATCCGCCAACTACGGGCGTGAGACCTCGCAACAAGACCCCCCTCCCCCCTTCGGGGGTACTCCCCCCTTCGGGGGGAGAAATGCTCGACACCTTTCCTCCCACTCGAGCGAAGCGACGTTGGGGGAGGTGCCCTGAAGCGGCGGAGGGGGTCTTAGAAGACCACGGCTTTGGTGGTGTCCACTCTGGGGTCGGCGAAGGTGTGGCGACGGTCCCCGTCCACTTCGATGATGGAGACCGGGCCCCAGCCGGGTTGCGCGGCAGGCAGCTCTTCGATCAGGTGGCCCCGGGCCCTCAGGTCGCTCAACGTCGATTCGGGCAGGCCCGGCTCGACCTGGAATCTCGGCTCGGAGAGCGGGCCGAACTCCTGGACCGTCCATCGGGGAGCAGTCTGGGCGTCTTCCAAGTTCTGACTTGCGAGCACGGCCCGGGCGGCCACCTGGGCAACGAGTTGGGGCTGGATGTCCCCTCCTCTGGTCCCGATGACCCATCTCGGATCCTGACCCGAGGTCCAGATGGTGGGAGACAGTGTGTGCAGGGGGCGCTTGCCGGGCAGCAGCTCGTTGGGGTGACCCGAAGTGAGGGTGAACCCTCCTCCACGATTGTGGAGGAGGAACCCGCTGTTCGGTGCGCCGAACGCGGAGCCGGTCCCGTAGTAATTCGACTGGATCATCGACACCGCCAACCCGTCCGAGTCGACCACGCAGAGATACGCCGTTCCCGATTCCGACCCCATCCTCCTCGGCCATACGCCCGCTTTGTCATGGTCGACCGTGGCCGCCGCCCGTTGCAGACGGCCAGCATCGAGCAACAGGTCTGCAGGCAATGGCGCGTGGTCGGGGTCGGCCACCAGATCATCACGCTCCCAGGCAACCGATCTGAACGCCTCGATCAGGAGATGCCACCAGGCGGGGTCCTCGGGATCGATCGGGGGGCCGAGCATTTCGAACACGGCCAATGTCGCCGGGCCCAGATAGCCCTGGGAATTTGGCGGGATGGTCCAGGCGGTGATCCCGGCGACCTGGCATGAGATCGGCGTCACCCAGTTGGCTTGCTGTTCGGCTAGATCCTCAGGGGTGATTCTTCCGCCCAGCTCGGCGACGATGTCATCGGCCGGCTGGCCGCGATAGAAGGCGTCGCGCCCGTCCTCGGCGATCGCTCGAAGGGTGGTCGCCAGCGTTGGGCGCTGAACCAGGTCCCCACGATGCACCGGCTCTCCATTGGGGTAGAACTCGCGGACGGCGGAGTGGTTGGCATACATGAACGCGGTGTTGCGGAATGCAGCAGCCTGCTCTGTCGAGACTTCGAAGCCTTTCATCGCGTGCTCGACCGCAGGTTGGAGACACTCGGCAAGGGTGAGCGTGCCCAGTTCGGAGGAGAGCGTTGCCCAGCCGTCGACACAGCCAGGCACCGTCACCGCTAGGGGGTGGTCCCGGGGTATCCCGGTCGCCCCTTTTTGTCGAAGCTCGTCGGGGTCGGCGTTGGATCCGGCCCTCCCCGTGGAATTCAGAGCCCGGGGCCGATCCCAGCCGGGTCGGTGCACCAATGCGAATAGATCGCCTCCGATCCCGCAGGTCTCGGGCGCCACGACACCCTGGGTGGCGGTGGCGGCGATTGCCGCGTCCACCGCATTGCCTCCCGCCCTTAGGACGCGCTCGGCGGCCGAGGTGGAGAGGTGATGGGGGGTGGATACCGCGTTGGTCAGGATGTCTTGAGCTCGGGGAGGATGCGGTTGAGAGCGTCGAGAACGGCACGCACGACGGCTCGGGACTCCTCATCCTCGACGTAGGCGCAGCCGATCAGGTTGCGCTCGGTGGCCTCTGTGACCACAACCACCTGAGCCACCGCGACCTTGCGGCTCCCGAGGACGGGTATGTCCATCGAGGAGATGGCCAGGGCAGCGTCGCGGTGGATGGTCTGGCGAACAGCGTCAATGGTTGCTTCGGCGATCTGACGGGGTCTCATGGAGGTGGCGGCGGCGCCCTTTGCCGAACCGGCGAAGAGCTCGTTCTCCCAGCGCAAGGTGACGGTCACATCGGCCCTGGACCCGTCGAGTATCTCGGCGACATCGACCAGCGCCGGGCGGAGCCCGCCTTCGAGATCGACGTCGGCCAGCTGGACTACGGAGACGATTCTGCGATCGATTTCCTCCCCGAAGAGGGCCTGGCTCAGCGATTGCACATCTCGGACCAACTGCTTTGGCGGCTTGGTGCGACGAGCCAGAACGTGGATTTCCTCTATGTGCCCGTTGTCGGACACGATCCTCGCCGCCTCCACACCGTCGATTTGGCCGATCTTCTCCTGGAGGGCCATCACGTCCATATCGAGTCAGCGTACCCCTGGGTAGAAGGGTTCACCGGGATAGCCGAGGCCATTTCTTCTTGTTCGGAAAGAGGTCAGCATCTAGATTGCGCCTTGCTGGAAGCGATTCGTGGGAAAAGCGTGGGGCAGACGAGGTCACTGACCTGCCTGCCTCGGCCCATGGCGGGCGAAGTCAGGGGCCTTCTTGACATGTGAAGGTTCCCCGTCGACAAACCGGGGAATGGTGAGACCGGCGTCAGAAGTCGGCCTTGTAAATGAACGCCCAACTACCCAGCGGAGCGGATCGACAACGTCGGCACACAACGCCGGCGGAATAAGACAGCAATCAGGTGAGCGTCTCAAATGCAGGCAGTTCTGACCCCAAGTCGCAATTGTGTCGCGAGCCTGGAGACAGTGCTCGCAGGCGTCCGGATCGGCTGATGAACCGACGCCGGTGCTCACCAGCACATTTTGGGTAACACAAACACGGGGGCGGGACCCATGCGGCCAGGTAGGAAGAGAGCGATGTGGGGATGGTTTCGCCGTCTCCGCCCCACGGTGCAGCGTCGATTGAGAATTGCTGTGCCCTACGCCACACTGGGCGTTCTCAGTCTACTGACTGCTTATCTGGTGTCCGGCCCGCCTGACTGGCTGGTCTGGGTGCCGTTCGCGATTCTGTTTGTCCTGCTCGAAGCGTTCGCTGTCGAGGTCAACGATCGCATGCTCCAGTCCTCCTCGGTGATGGTGATGATGACGGCCGGGGTCATCTTCGCCATGGAGCCAGGCTCGGATGCCATGTTCGGAATGGCGCTGATGGGTGCAATCGCGCTGTTCACTCCCCTCGACTTCAAGGAGAGGCGCTGGTTCCAACCGGTGGCCAACTTCGGTCAGATCGTCACCGCGGCTGCGGCGAGCGGGCTCATTCTCGATCTCACGCTCGGCGATCTCGGTCAGCCAACCACCGCCAACCTTCCGCAGGTCCTGCTCGCATCTGCCCTGGCCGCGCTCTGCTATGCGACGGTCCAGAACGCCATGGTGCGACAGGCTGTCAGATCGGTGTTTGGCTCGGACAATCTGGAACCGTGGTCCCAGCTGCCGGTTCTATTCGCCAGCGAAGTTGCGATGGGTCTTCTCGGAGGTCTCATCGGCGCCGCCTATATCATCGCGGACCGCGACGCGATCCTGGTCTTCATCGTGGGGGTCTATGCCATCGGGCACATGTCGCTGTACGCGTTCTCCCAACTGAGGGAGTCCCACATCGGCTCGATCCGGGGTTTCGTCAAGACCCTGGAGGCCAAGGACATGTACACCCGCGGTCACACCGAGCGGGTGGCGGTCTTCGCCCAGATGATCGGCGAGGAACTGGGCTTCACCGGCACCCAGTTGGAGAAGGTGCGGTGGTCGGCGCTGATCCACGATCTGGGCAAGTTGGCGGTTCCCACCGAGCTGATCCGTAAACGGGGCCGGCTCGACGACGAGGAGTACGCCGAGATGAAGAACCATGCCCATCTGGTCGAAGAGATCCTGGCCGAGGTCGATTTTCTCCAGCCAATGGTCGAGATAGCATCCGGTCATCACAGCAACTTCGACGGGTCCGGATACGGGGGCAGAGGTCACACAGATGGTCACCCGCCAAGTCTCGAGGCCTGCATAGTGGCGGTCGCCGACGCCTTCGATGCAATGACCTCGGCCCGGTCCTATCGGATGGCCCTATCCCAGCAATATGCGCTGGCCGAGTTGAGACGACATTCGGGTGGCCAGTTCCACCCTGAGGTGGTCGATGCCTTCGAGAGCGCCCTTAACAAGACCGGGCGTCGCTGGGGCGCCCCTCATGTCAACGACGAAGAGATGGCACGCCGTCTTGCCGAAGAACCGGAGTTGACCCTTCGTGGCTAGTTGGAGCAGACGAACCGTGTCCCTTGCCTCATGGCTGTTTGCCCTCGCCATCGGCGGCATCGGCTTCTATGCGGCGACCCTCGCTACCAGCGACCCTTTCCAGATTGTCATCGCCGTCACGACGCTGGTCCTGGCCTCGATGATCGGGGTTGCAGCCTCGAATTCCGGGAACCGGTTCACCACCGGGTTGGCCGTGGCCGCCGCCGTCCCCTTTGTGCTGACCACCGACAGCGGCGGGGTCGATCTGGCGGCTTGCATCGCCACCTATGGGATCGGGGTATCCATCGTCTGGGCTTTGCACTACTCGCGGGGTGAGATTCACCACGAGTTGTTGCCAACCGTCGTGCGCAGATTCGTTGGCTACGCCACCTACGCCACCGTGTATACGGCGTTGCGGGTGGGGCCCTTCGCCGACTTGACCGGAGAGTGGAAGGACCTGTTCCCGTTCGGCGTCGCTCTGGTGGCATGGATCGCGGTCGAGGTGATCCTCCGAGCTCTGCTGGTCATGGGCAAACGCGAACTGTCACGTACCTACCTGGCCCGGGCCTTGCTCCATGACCTGAACGTGTTCCTCGGTCTGGCGATGACCGGTGCCCTGTTCGGTGAGCTGTGGCCCGACCTCGAGTGGTGGGCGCTACCGATCGCGCTGCTGCCCTACTCATTCGCCCATCTCGCATTCACCCGGTTCCAGAAGACAAAAGCCACCTACAAGCAGACGATCCGGGCCCTCGCCCGCATCCCGGAGGTCTCCGGTCTAGGCATCGACGGTCATGCCGACCGGACGACGGAGTTGGCTTCGGCTATCGCCATGGAGATCGGGCTCGGTCCGGTTCAGGTGGAGGATGTCGAATACGCCGGATTGATGCATGACATCGGCCGTGTCAGCCTCAACGAGCCGCAGATACTGCGGATGGGCTACAGCGACGATGACATCGCACGTTGGAGCTCCGAGATCATCGCCGAGTCGCCATATCTGAGCCGGGTCGCCGACCACGTCCGTCACCAGTATGAGCCGTATCGGAAGCCGGGGGAGCAGACCGATCCCGATGTTTCCATCGTGTCACGGATCATCAAGGTCGCCGCGGCCTACGACTGGCAGGTGCACCAGGATCGTCTCTCTCCACTCCAGGCGCTGGAGCACCTCCATGCCGGTGCGGCCTACGAGTACGACCCCGAGCTGGTGGCTTCGCTGCGCCGGCTGCTGGAGAGCCGGGGCGTGCTAAACCCGGTCCGTGTCTGACGGGGAAGGATTCCTCAGGACGTTTGTGATCAGGGCTTGCTGGCCGAGCCCGGCTGGGCGTGGGCCCCACGCTTGAAGTAGCGACGCGGGCGCCGGAGCTCCTGTTCGAGGAACCGGCCGAGGCCGACCGCCAGGAACACGTCTCCGAGACTTATCACTTGACCGAGTGTTCCCAGACGCATGGGAATCACATCGGCCAGCATCGTCAACCTCGAGCTCTCGTCGAGGATCGTGTGCTTGAACGACCCCGACAGGTCGGGCACGGTGACGTTGAAGCCGCTCGCCACAGCTGCCGCCTCGGCCAGCACCGGCATGCCGCCGTTGAGGGCGATGACGGTGAAGTTCATCAAGACCCCAAGGCCCGCAAGCCACATCCCGGTCCGATTGCGGTTCAGCAGCACCAGGGCCATCAAGAAGATGAAGGACGAAAGGATCATTCCCAGCCCGAGTCCTTCGGCCCAGTCTGTGTCGGGGAGGAACGAGGTGCCGAACTGCAGGGCGAGGGCGATCAGCAACAACCACCAGGCGCGTAGCTCGATGTCACCGAGATTTGTGAGGCGACCACCGCGCAGGACCGCCATGGCCAGAGCGATGAACAAGACGATGGCCAGCCATAGCATGGGGTCGGACGCTAATAGGGGTGGCGGCACACATGAAAGAGAGTCAGTTGGTTCTGTACGAGGTCAGCGAGGGAAGGGCGACGATCACCATCGCCGATCCCGAGCGCCGGAACCCGATGTCGGTGCAGACAATGGCCGGTTTGCTTGAGGCAACCCGTGATGCGATTGGCGACCCCGAGGTCCGAGTGCTGGTCTATACAGGCGCGGGTGATCGGGCTTTTTCAGCGGGTGGCGACCTGACCCACTCCTTCGTGGACGATCCTCTCGGCCTCCACAAGGCGAGGGGCGCCCTCGCCGATCTGTTTCGCCTCATGCGCAGCGGTGGGAAGCCGACCGTCGCCCGGGTCAACGGCCACGCCCTGGCCGGAGGCTTCGGGCTCGCCGTGGCGTGCGACGTGACCATCTGCGTGGAGGACGCCAAGTTGGGAGCCACCGAGGTCAAGGTAGGTCTCTGGCCGATGATGATCGCCGCCATCCTGATCCGGGTCATGCCACGGAAAGCGGTGCTGGAACTGATGCTCACCGGCCGGATCATCGACCCCTACGAGGCCCAGCGTCTGGGTGCCGTGTCGCGGGTCGTGTCCCGCGAGGATCTCGACTCAGCAGTGACCGAGACCGTCGATGCGCTCAAGGCGAACAGCCCGGCTACGGCGATGATCGGGCGCGATTCGTTTTACGGGATCACTGATCTGGACTTCGACTCCGCAATGGATCGCCTGCAGACCGGTCTCACCGCCATCGCAATGACAGAGGATGCAGCCGAGGGCGTCGCCGCCTTTCTGGAGAAGCGAGAGCCGAGATGGAAGTGAG
>CAZRID010000121.1:0-8790 GCA_964600055.1 uncultured Acidimicrobiaceae bacterium | reverse complement strand
ACAGGGCTGTGATGATCGATGGGGCGCATTTCCCTGGCGCTGGCTGGGCTCAACCGGTTCTTTCTCCTTTTGCTTCAAAGGACTATGGCAGCTTGGGGTCCGAAGTCACGGAGATCGATCTGCCACATCAGGACGCCTTGTGCCTCCTGTTCTCAAGATGATATCCTCACATGCTAGGACAACAAGCGCTCAGCCAAGAGGAGGACCGTGTGCTTCGTCACGTAGCGATGTTCAAGTGGAAGGATGACCTCACCGAGGATCAGAAGGTGGCGGCGCGTGACTCGCTGGCCAATCTGAAGGGAACCGTGCCGACAATTGTCGAGTACACGGTCGGTTTCGATATCGAACGCAACCCCAACAATTGGGACATGGTCCTCGTGGCCGACTTCGAGGACGTGGCTGCTCTCGAGGCCTACTTCGCCCACCCGGTGATGAACGCGGCGTCCGACCTTGTAGCCTCGGTGACCCAGAAAGAGATCACAGCCCGGGTCCAGTTCAACATCTAGACCGCGCTTCCTCAACCGCATCGCCCCATCAGGGAGGCAATTTGGCTGTCATCGACATCCACAACCACGTGACACCGCGTGTCTTCGTCGACGCCATCGAGCGAGAGGGTCAGTGGTACACACTGGGGCCCGACGTCGGCGAGCTCCACATTCCCAAGTTCACGATCGGTGCCGAGGAGCGCCTCGTCGAGATGGACGGGATGGGTGTCGACATTCACGTACTCACGATCAACACAGGGTTCTTTCGCTACGACCTGGATGCCGCCATCACCACCAGCATCGCCCATGATTGCAATGCCGCACTCAAGGAGATGATGGATGCCTATCCCGACCGCTATCTGGGGCTGGCGTCGATTCCACTCCAGGATGTCCCAGCTGCGATCGATGTCATGGCCCACGCCATGGGGGATATGGGGTTCAAGGGGATCACCATCGGCGACCATGTCAACGGGGTGACGCTCGACGACAGCCGGTTCTACCCGTTCTGGAAGGCCGTGGAGGAGCTGGGGGCGGTGGTGTTCTTCCATCAGGCCAGCTCGACGGTCGTGGAGCACCGGACTCTCCGCTACGGGATCCCCAACGTCATCGGGAACCTCACCGAGCGGGCTATCACCTTCGCAACCCTGGTCTACGGGGGGATCATGGACCGGTACCCCGACCTCAAGCTCTGTCTGGGCCATGCCGGTGGCTACACCGCCTTCGGTGCCGCTCGCATGGACAAGGGATGGCGGGCCGGTGCGCTGGAGAACATGCCCGAGTTCGACGACTCACGCAGTTTCCTCGAGCGCGCCCCCAGCGAGTACCTGAGCCGGTTCTATTACGACTCCTGCACCTACACCGAGCCAACGCTTCGCTTCCTAATCGACATGGTGGGGATCGATCAGGTCGTGCTCGGCACCGACTACCCGGCGCCGATGTTCCTCGACGACCCCGTCAACTGGATCAACGGCCTCGGTTCGCTCACCGCCGGGGAGAAGAAGGCGATCCTGGAGGAGAACCCGGCCCGACTCCTCGGCCTCTAGAGGTCTGTCGGCCAATTGGTGCCGCGGTATCGCCGAGTCATTCGGGGTCGCTGGCAAGGACGCAGGACGAAGACGCACCCGTAGGTGCTTTGAGGACGAGGACGCAGTCCAGCGGCATCGAGGTCCGGCGAGACCGCGCAGCCAATTGGGCGGCGGGCCTCTAGACCTGCTCGGCCTTGTTCGAGGCGAGCCGGGGGTCGACCTGTTTCCGCTGCGACTCCATATCGTTGAACACCTCGAGGATGTCCGCCTGGAGCCCGGCCACCGCCCGGTCGGTCTGGAGGCGGGGGTAGGGCAGGTCGATCGGGATGTCGGCGTAGTTCTTGCCCCCGTAGGCCACGATGATGATCCGGTCGGAGAGCTGGACCGCCTCGAGCACGTCGTGGGTGACGAAGAGCACGGTCTTCTGGGTCTGCTGCCATATCCCCTGCAGTTCTTCTCGCAGGGCGCGGGCGGTGATGGCGTCGAGATGGCTGAACGGCTCGTCCATGAGCAGGAGGTCGGGCTCGACCGAGAAGGCCCGGGCGATGCCGACACGTTGTTGCATGCCACCTGACAGGTGGGCGGGATACATCTGCTCGAATCCCTGGAGCCCGACCATGTCGAGATAGCGGGCGATGTGGTCCCGCTTCTCGTCGGACTTGTCACGATGGACATAGATCAGGTTGTCGACCACTGTCCGCCAGGGGAGCAGTCTCGGGTCCTGAAAGACATAGCCGAGCCGGGCCGGAGAGCCGTTGTCGGCGGTGACGGATACCGAGCCGGAGGTCGGTGTTTCAACTCCGGACACGATGTTGAGAAAGGTGCTCTTCCCGCACCCTGACGGACCGACCATCGTGACGAAGGTCTTGCCGCTGATCTCGAAGTCCAGCCCATCGAGTGCCCTCACTGTCGGCTGATTTTTGGTCGGAGGTGGGAACTCCTTGACCACCTTGGAGGCTTTCAGAACTGCCAAGTGCTCACCCTTCCTCTATCGAAGAGATTTCGATCGTCCTGGCGCCGAAATCGCCCACCGATCCGCGCCACTTGTGCACCGCCCGATCGATCCGCTCGATGACCCCTCGATCGACCAAGATCACGACCACCAGCACAACGATCCCCCAGGCCATCAGACCGTTGTAGTTGGCAGCCGACTGGTACCAGTCCCGGGCGCGGAATCCGGCTCCTTCGTTACTGCCGAACCACTCGACGAGGACAACGCAGCCCCACGCAGCGATGATCGCGAGCCTGATTCCGGCGATGAGGGCGCCGGCCATGGAGGGCAGCGCGAGGTTGCGCAGCCGGGTCGAGCCGGGGACATCGAACGCATCCGACATGTCACGAAGGTCGCGGGGGATAGAGAGGCTGCCCTGGAGCACATGGACGATGAGCCCAGGGGTCGCCGATACCACGGCGCAGAAGACCGGGGCCCGGATCCCGAACCCGAACCACATCACCGCCAGCAGGGCCCACATGTAGGCGGGCATGGCGAGGCCCACGGTCACCAGGTCGGTGTAGTAGGCCTGCACCCGCCACCACTTCCCCATCGCGTACCCAATGGGGACGCCGATGAGGATGATGAAAATCAACGCCAGACCGGTGCGGTTGATCGAGATGAGGAGATTGGCCACCAACTCGTTGTTGAAGAAGCTCCAATCGCCACGGTCGAAAGGCGTCTGGAACTCCAAGACAAGGATCTGGACGGTCTCCACCGGGGTGGGGAAGCGTTCGCTGAGTAGGCCTGCCACCTGCCACAGCAGAAGCAGGACGAGGCGTGAGGTCCACCTGGCCACCCGGTCGCTGCGGAGGAAGGCGAGCAAGCCACCTCCAAGATCGAACTTCTGCTGGCGGGCGATGGTTCGAACGTCGCTCATGGTCAGTACCGGAGGATGTCCTCGCCCCGCTTGAGGCGATAGCGGAAAACAAAGCGCTCCAGACGCATGAGCACGGTGCGCTCGATGACCACCACGAAGATGACGAAGAACATCATCCAGGCCAGCATGTCGGTCACCGAGAAGCCCTGAAATGCCTTCCGGATCTGGACCCCTACCCCGGTGGTTCCACCGAAGGTCTCGGCCAGGGCGGCCAACTTCCACGACGCGGCGAACGAGGCCCTGGACGCCGCGAATAGGAACGGCGAGAGTGTCGGGACCACGATGTGACGCAGGGCGGTCTGGGTGGGGAGCCCGAACGATCGGCTCATGGCAAGCAGATTCGAATCGACACCCTCCACCCCGGCCGCAACGTTCAGGGTGATCACCGGCAACACCAGGAGCCCGACCACGAACGCCGGCCCGGTGTCGCCGAGCCCGAAGACGAGTAGGCCGAGGATGGCGTAGACGATCAACGGGACGTTGGCCGCCAGATAGACGAAATCGAAGAAGAAGTTCTTGGCGTATCGGTAGCGCCCCATCAGGATCCCGATCGGCACCCCGATGACCAGGGCGCCGGCGAACCCGTAGAGCGTCTTGCGGAACGTCTCCCAGAAGTTGACGAACACCCACCCCGGCGGGATGTTCTCAGCCTCGTCACCGAAGATGTAGTCGCCCATTCGCTGGGCGACCTCGAGCGGGCTGGGAAGGAGGTCGAACTCGGTCCTGGTGTATCCCGAGGCCACTTGCCACACAACCAGGAACGAGATCGCTCCGAGAACTGAGTAGGCGGTGGCCTTCCACCGGGCATTGGTCGTGCGCCGCGCTGCGGCGGACAACGTCACCCTGACCGGCTCGGATCCTTCGATTTCGGGAACGCTCGGGGATGCCACTCTCGCTATGCCCGGGTTGGTGTCAGGAGGATGGTAGGAGGCAGGTCTCCTCGCCGGTGTCGGGATCGATGCAGGCGTGGAGGGGTGCTTCCGTGCCCTCGGGCACCACCCCACCTGAGATCAACAGATCCGTGACCTGAGCCTCACCCTCGATCCAGGCTTCATCCAGGTACACCGTGTCCACGAACTCGTTGAACTGGTTCTCGTACCAGTCCTTCAGGAAGGCGAGCTCCTCGTCGCTGGTGTATCCGAAGTCCTCCGGGTAGGCCTCGAGGATGGCGTCGCGGTTGGTCGCCCACTCCTGCAGGCCTCTATCCCAGACCGAGAGGAAGAACGCAACCTCCTCGGGGTGCTCGTCGTACCAGCTCTTGGTGACGACGAAGTTGTTGCTGTTCATGCCCTCATGGCCCGGGACGTATTCCTGGCCGTAGATCTGGGACGCCGACTGCGTCTCGTAGAGACCGGCGATGGATTCATCGAGCCAGTAGGGAATGGTGTTGTAGATCGACGTCACACCGGCACAAAGGTCGCCGGTGAGGACGAGCTCGGGAGCGGTGTTGAAGTCGGTTGCGGCCATCTGCAGGTCGTCCGGGCCCTCGCCCAAGGTGCGACCGTGAAGGTCTTGGGCGAGGGCTATCCAGACGATCGTTGAACCGCTGAACGACTCGACACCCACCGAGCACCCGGGCTCGAGATCATCGAACGTGGAATACCCGGAGTCGGCGGCAACCACGATGATGTCCTTGGCCATGTTGTACTTGCCGATGGTCACCGTTTCGACATCGGTCTCGGACTCGAGAACGGGAGTCTCGTAGCTCCCGGTCGAGACGATGTCGGCGTGGCCGCCGGCGAAGAAGGCAAACTCGTCTTCGGATTCGTTTCGCTCGATGGTGATCCCGGCCTCTTCCTCCATCTCGGCGAGGATGCCTTCGTCTTCGAGCCAGTTCCAAACCGGATCGGGGGAGAACACAAAGCGCATGCTCTGGGCTTCGCCGCCGTCCGGAGTGGTGTCACCGGTGCCTTCCCCATCGCCGCAGGCAGCCACCGAAATCAGCGCCAGAAAGGCAAAACTAGCCACAACGTACCGACTTCTCATGGGGTTCACCCCGCCTCCCTTGTCGAGCTGAGCTAACATGATGGGATGATAGCCTGCGAAATGCTGGCGCGTCGGGGAGATGTCGGAATCACGGAGGTGGAAGCTTGACCGGGACACCGTTCACCGAGGAGAACGGACGACTCGGCCCACCGGACGGCCGTCTCTATCCCCGCTTCATGGGACCGGCCACCTACGCCCGGCTCCCCCGGATCGACGAGGTGGAGGACTGGGACGTTGCCATCGTCGGAGCGCCCTTCGACATCGGCACCAGTTATCGCCCGGGGGCTCGATTCGGCCCGATCGGGATACGCCACGGGGCCAGGACCATTCGCAACTGGCATCCCGACCTCGAGATCCACCCCTTCGGCTCACAGCAGGTGGTGGATGCCGGCGACATCCCGTGCAGCACCTACATCATCGACGACGCGATACGGACCATCGAAGCGGCGGCCGACGAGCTTTCGCAGGGATCGAAGCGGATTGTGACCCTGGGTGGAGACCACACGATCGCCTTCCCCTTGCTTCGCTCGGCCCACAGACGACACGGACCCGTCGCCCTGGTCCATTTCGACGCCCACGTCGACACTTATGACACCTACATGAACGCCGCCTACACGCACGGGACCCCGTTCAGGAGGGCCGCCGAGGAGGGCCTGTTCGTCCCGGGACACTCGATGCACATCGGCATCCGTGGGTCCAAGTACGGGCCGGAGGACCTCGGGGAGGACGCTGGCTTCGGGTTCACCGTCCTCGGGACCTGGGAGATCGAACAGATCGGGATCGATGGATATGTGACCCGGATCCGGGAGCAGGTGGGTGAATTGCCGATGTACCTCTCGTTGGACATCGACGTCCTCGACCCGGCCTTTGCCCCTGCTACCGGCACCCCTGAGGTGGGTGGGTTCTCAACCAGAGAGCTGATGGGGATCCTGCGTGGGCTGCGCGGGTTGAACCTGATCGGGGCCGACGTGGTGGAGGTGGCCCCGGCCTACGACCACGCCGACGTCACCTCGATTGCGGCGGCCAACGTCGTTTACGAGATGCTCTCGTTGATGAGCCCGTAGAGACTCGGTGTCACCCGGCGGACATGTTGTGGGTGATGCGTGCCGTCCACTCGTATTTGGTGTTGGCCGCAGCCAGTGCAGTCGCCTCTTTCTGACCGGTGTGCTCGAGGTAGGCCTTGGCCGCTTCCAGGTCGTCCAACATGACATCGACGATGAGGTCGTAGTCGGTGACGAGGGTCCCCACGTTGTCGGCGACAATGACCGATCGGACACCGGAAACGGACGACAACGTGGTGAACGCCTCCCGGACGTCGTTCTTCTGGGAGTCCGTGGCATCGTCGAGCCACAGGAACAACGCGGTGTGTCTAACGCCGAAGCGGTCGATTCGTGGCGGCCCGTCGTAGAGCCAGTCGACCCGGGCAGTGAACTCACCCCGACACACAGAGGCGTTGTAGACCGACACCTCGTGATGCACGTCGTCGGTGTTGTAGGCATCCAGGCCCGTTTGGTCGTCGAAGTCGAGATGCAGCGCCATGTCGAAGTTCGACGGTGGGCCCTCACTCCGTGCGTTCCAGAGCGGCGTCCGCTTCCAAGGCTTGACTTCCACGAGCGGCGAGCTGCCTCCGAGCAGATCAGTGCCGAAGTCGACAGCCTTCACCGATGGGCATCCATAGCTCAGATAGGCGAGACCCTTGAGAGCTCCCAGCTTCTCCAGGTCCGTCGTGGTGTCCTTCCAAAAGAACAGGGCGGTATGTCTGAGCAAGAAGTTCTCCTCTTCGGGTGG
Organism: uncultured Acidimicrobiaceae bacterium; assembly: GCA_964600055.1. Taxonomy (GTDB): domain Bacteria; phylum Actinomycetota; class Acidimicrobiia; order Spongiisociales; family ZC4RG35; genus JARDZU01. Next base: position 1,635 of record CAZRID010000121.1, on the reverse strand, counting down.
CCGTCCAAGTTGGCGTCCTAGGAGTATACGTTGCGGCTAAGTACGCCCGTCCGGTTTCCAAACTTCCTGCCGGCTGACCGCAAGGTCGGATTCCTACACTCGCCAGCATGGAACCGGAGACGAGGTACGCCCGACTCGGTGAGGACCGCATTGCCTATCAGATAGTCGGGGAGGGACCGGTGGACCTGGTGGTCAGCCGGGGAACGTTCTCGACCCTCGATGCGGTTTGGTCGATGCCCGAAACGTCCGCCCCCTACATGAGACTCGCTGCCGTATGCAGGTTGATCCTGTTCGATCGGTTGGGCACCGGGTGGTCGGATGCGGTGCCGCTCGATGCGTTGCCCCCTCTGGAGAGCCGTTGGGCCGAGATCCAAGCAGTCATGGACGCAGCCGGGAGCCGCCGAGCCGTCGTCATGGGAGTCCAGGACGGTGGCCCTCCGGCCATGTTCGGGGCGGCGACCTCACCGGACCGGGTTGCCGGTTTGATCCTCTTCCACTCCCCGGCGCGATCCCGCCAGGACGCCGATTATCCGCACGGTTTCGACGATGAGACCGCCATGGGGTGGAGGAAAATGATGTCGGAATGGGACATCGACCGCATGGTCGCCATGTCCTTTCCCAGCCGTGAGACCGACGAACGGATCGTGCAATGGGGCCGGAGGTACATGAGGTCGATGGCCACCCCCACAGCAATGCTCGCATATGCCCAAGAGATGGCGGAGACCGACGTCCGCGACCTGCTCCCGTCGATCCGGGTGCCGTCCCTTGTTATCCATCGCCGCGATTACCGCTGGGTCCGGCCCGAGCTCGGCCGATACGTGGCCGAGCACATCGGCGGTGCCCGCTATGTCGAGGTGCCGGGAAGCGACGCCGATCTCTTTTTCGACGAGACCGGCCCCTTGGTCGACGCCATCACCGGGTTTCTGGCAGAGATCGAGCCGCTGACGATCGAGCGACGTATCGCCGAGCGGATGATGGCCACGATCCTGTTCACCGACATCGTCGCCTCTACCGAGCGCGCTCAAGCGAGCGGCGACGCCCGGTGGGTCACCCAACTCCAACTCCACGATGACCTGTCCAGCAACCTGATCGCAAGACATGGCGGGCGTCTGGTCAAGAACACCGGCGATGGCGTACTCGCCCTGTTCGACGGTCCCGGCCGGGGATTGCTGGCTGCGGGTGATCTGTCCTCCTCGCTGGTCCGGGCCGGGATGCCGGTGCGTGCCGGGCTCCACGCCGGGGAGATCGAAAAGAGGGGCCAAGACATAGCTGGGGTCGGGGTTCACATCGCGGCGCGGGTGATGGCCGAAGCTGCCCCCGCAGAAGTGATGGTCTCCAGGACGGTTCGCGATCTCGTGGTGGGCTCAGATTTCAGGTTCGAGGATCGGGGCCTGCATCAACTCAAGGGTGTCGAAGGCGAGTGGCAGCTGTTCGCCCTTGCCGTCTCCTGACCGATCGGTCGGTGATCTCGTCCCAATCACGACTGCTACTCCGGATGAGACCAGGCGCTTGTCTTCACCGGCCAAGTGAATTGCACCGACCTGGCCTCGTATTGCCGGCTACATGCGTTCTTACAGACCACTAGTTCCCTATCCAGGTGGAGGCGGAGCAGGCAGACTGTCTCCCTGCTGTGTG
>CAZRID010000120.1:0-8799 GCA_964600055.1 uncultured Acidimicrobiaceae bacterium | reverse complement strand
CGGATCGAGCCCCATGACCCGGTGGACAAGGACATCTACGACCTGCCGCCGGCCGAGCTGGCCGGGCTGCCATCCGTCCCCGGGAGTCTGCCCGAGGCCCTTGATGCACTTCGCAACGATCACGAGTTCCTGCTCCAGGGTGGCGTGTTCTCCAAGGAGCTGATCGATGCCTGGATCGACTACAAGACCGAGCACGAGGTCGACCCGGTTCGTCTTCGACCGCACCCGTACGAGTTCAGCCTGTACTACGACATCTGAAGAGGTCTGTGACCGGGCACGGTCACAGACCTCGGTATTCGGTACTGGGTACTGGGTACTGAGGTCGAGGGTCCGTCGGCAGACGGGCCCTCGTGCCGACGCTTACCTGAGGTACATGGCGTCAGATATGGCGGTGTCCGGACAGAGAAGGTATCTGCGCGAGCTGTCTCCGTCGGCGTAGCGCCATATATGGCGCTACCTACCTGAGGTAAGAATCAGAAGATCTCGGGGCACCACGGCTGGGGGTCCCAGGTGAAGGCGGCGTCGAGGGCGGCCAACGCAGCGCCGTCGCCGGAGACACGTCCCACCTTGGCCAGCTCGCGGAACCTGGCGCGCCCCATGTAGCAGGCACTGAGGTCTTCGAGATCCAGTGATACATCGGGCTCGATGTCCACGGCCGAGCATTCGACTTCGTCTCCCTTCACATGAATTCGATAATTCCCTGTGACGTCGCCCATCGGGTCGGAGACACTGAGCACCAGGTCGACGGGACCGGCGTAGGCCCGGGCTGACAGGGCGGCCGGGACGTCCATGATTCGCACCCAGTAGGAGTCGGCTCTCTTCGTGGATACACGCCGTGTCCCGGCGAGCAGATCGAAGATCGGGTCCCACGTTGGACGCAGGTCGGCGGTGGTCTTGTCGATCAGATCGTGGCTGAGCACATGCCGCCAGAGACTGGCCCACGACTTGGGGGTGGTGCCGATCAATTCCTCTACCGCCACCTGTCCGGCGCCGTGCTCGTCCTTCCATTCGAGCTTTGATCGATACTGCGCAAACCCTTCGATCCCGTCGTCGCCATCCACCACGACGTACCTGTACGACGTCATCCCATCACGGTCGTGATCGGGGTCGGAGAGACGACGGTGCTCCCACCACTCCGGGGTGCGACCGAAGAATCCGGGCACGCCGCTTCGGACGGAGTCGAAGACGGGTGGGAGGACACCTGCCGCCTCTTCGGCATCGATGAGGCGTACCGGATCGGTGGCGGGCGCCAGACGGTGAAAGTCGATGTGGCCTCGCTTCACGGTTATGTCATGGCAGATGGCGGCGCACCCGTACCCGAAGCGCCCATAGATCGCACTGTCAGTCGCCCACAAGGCCGCGATCGGCTCGTCGTGCTCCCTGACGTCGTCGAGGTGGGCCCTCATCATTCGATGAAGAATCCCCTGCCGGCGATGGGTGGGCAGGACCGAGACGATCGTGGTGCCCCCGCAGGACACCACCCCTCCAGGGACGGTCATCTCGAGCTCGAAGGCGGCCGAGGTGCTGACCATGCGCCCATCCTCGAACCCACAGCATGTGCGGTGGATGGGCAGGGTGGCTCTGAACCTCTGGTCGTCCGCCCGGGGGTCGAAGCCGAAGGCGAAGCCGAGTGTCGCTCTCAGATCCTCGAACTCGTCGGGCTCGATCGCCCGAAACTCGACGCTCATCAAGCGTCGGGGGGTGCGCCGCCTGAGGCAGTCCGGGCGTTCTCCACTTCCACGTCGAAGTCGGTGGTTGCGGTGGTGAACGCTGTAACTGCTGCTCGGCGCAAATCACCCGGATCGTCGGAGGTGAGCCCGGATACCGCCTCGCCGGCGGCGCGAGCCGCGAGGCTGATGGTCCCGGCAAGGGTCTCCTGGTTGCCTTCGAGGCCAGCCGGAGGAGTGAGGGCGGCCACGGCATCGGAGAGAGTCTGGGCCGCGGTGGCCACGGCTTCCATCCGGCTCTCGGCGTCGCGGTATTCGACTTCCCTCGGGTCGGCGTCAAAACCGGTATTTACCGTCACTAGTTCGGTGTTCAACACCTGGAGCTCCCCGTTGACCCGGTCCAACTCGGCCAGATAGACGGCGGCGGTGTCATCGACGGTGCCTCCGGTGCCAGGCGTGCCGGGCGTCGTGGTCGAGGAAGCGCCACCCTCAACAGTGGTGCTGGTCGCCCCCACGACCAGGGTGGGGTCCGGCGAGCCCTCGGGAAGGGACCGGACAAAGAAATAAGTGAACGCGATCATCCCCAAGATGACCAGGGGGAGGATCCAGCGGCCCGGTTTCGGGTCGGGGTTGACTGCCATGACCGGCGAAACGATAGCTGCGATCGCTCGGTTCCCGGGGACTGCGTCGTGCGTTGCGCGTGGTGCGTTCCGCGTCCAGTGTTGTGTGTCGGACCTGGCGCCCGGAACGACCCCCTTGAACCGGCCTCCCCCATGCCATACCTTCGATCTCGTGGAGCAGGAGAGGAATGAGGTCTACGAGCGCATCCCCTGGGAGACGCTCGAGGAGAAGAAGGGCGACCGCCAATGGCTGTGGTTTGGGGTGGCGGGGGCGGTGGTCCTGGGAGCCCTCGCCTACTCGTTCATGAGCAACCGCCCTGCGCCGATCCCGGTTGCGACGACAGCGCCGATCGTGCAGGAGGCGCCGCAGGCGGAGACCCTTCCCGTCCAGGCGCTGCCCCCGACGGCATCGCCGACGGCCCCCACAGCACCGGTGGTGACAGCCGAGGCCGATCTCTATGCGGTGCACCCGGAGCGGGTCATCGATCGCGTCGCTGCCCACGCCGAGTGGTTCGTCGCCGAGTATCTGACCGTTGACGGGTCGGAGCAGGGCCGGGTAACCCTCTCCTCCCTGCTGCCTGCCGGGGTGCCCTTGCCCCTCGCGCCCGAAGGCACCCGAGTCTTCGTGGAATGGGTCCGGACGGCCACTGTCGAGGAGATCGCCCCTCTCACCTATCGGGCTACGGTGCTTGCACGGTCGTTGGCGGCAGAGGGCGAAGGCGCCTATGAACGCCAGGCCACCCTCGAGGTCACGGTCGAAGTCTCGTTGGCGGCCGAGATGCCACAGGTCCTGATGCCCCCGACGGTGTCGGCTGCCACCGTGGCTCCTGCCCCGCAGCTGACCCTGGTGGCCGTGCCGGAAGAGGTCGGTGCCGTTGCCCTGGAGCAGTCGGGCGGGTCGGAGATAGTTGGAGGCATCCAGACCGAGGGTGGTGGCTGGCGGGTGGTGTTGTTGGCGTCTGGCCCCGATGGCGTGAGCCGACCCGTGACGGTCTCGGTCGACCCGTGACCCGTCTCCTAATTGGGACCGAAAGGGGTCATATCCGGACCTGAGCGTCGCAATTAGCGTGGCCCCGTAACCTCAGGCCCGGTTTCCTAGCCACCCCCGATCAGCCCGCGAACTGGCGCTCTAGGATCGCGGTCGCTTCCGGGATGATCGAGTCCCAGGAGACACCTGGAGTCTTGGAGATGGTCACGAAGTCGGCGGTCATGAAGATGCTGGTCACCCCGGTTAGGGCCAATAGATCGCGGGCAAAAGGCTCCTGGGGCTCCGAGCCCGCGATGTGGGTTGTCGGCCCTCCGACTGAAGTCCCGACAGAGAACTTCATCGCATTCGGATTGGGCGACGGGGCGACGATGACTGCCATGTCGGACCGAGGCTAATCGGGTGCCATTGATCATTGGCGTGGACGTCGGCGGCACCTTCACGGATGTCGTCGTCTTCGATGGCGATGTGGTCGTCGGTCACAAGCTGCCGACGACGTCGGACCAGTCCGTCGCCGTGGCGGAAGGTCTTGAGGACGTCGGGGCCGGTGATGACTCGGTCTTCCTCCACGGGACCACGGCCGGAACCAACGCCCTGCTGGAAGGTCGGGGAGCCCGCACGGCACTCGTCACCTCCCCGGGGTTCGAAGATGTGATCGAGATCGGACGTCAGGCCCGGCCCTCTCTCTACGACTCGTTCGTCGACCGTCCGCCACCACTCGTGGACCGTTCCCTTCGCTTCGGTTTCGACGGCGACCTCGCCGCTCTCATACGGTCGCTCGAGGAAGCCGGCCCCGAGGCGATCGCGGTGGCGCTGGTCCGCTCCTACTCGGATCCCGGTGAGGAGCTGGATCTTGCCGAACGACTCACGGAGGAGACGGGTGTCCCCGTTTCGGTTGGCGCCCGAGTGTCTCCAGCATTCCGTGAGTACGAGAGAGTCGCCACGACGGTTCTCAACGCCTTCCTGACCCCCGAGGTCGCCGGGTATCTGGATCGTCTCGACGTCGCGGTTGTTGCCGGCCGCCGACTGGTGATGACCTCGTCGGGCGGTCTGCTGCCGTTCGAGTCGGCGGTGGAATACGCCGGTCGTCTGGTGCTGTCGGGCCCGGCTGCCGGGGTGGTGGCGGCGACGGAATTGGGGAGAGCCAAGGGCCACGAGTCGGTGATCAGCTTCGATATGGGCGGGACTTCGACTGACGTATGTCGCATCACCGGCAACCGATCGTCGACGAACAACCGACACACCGGGGCGGGATGGGTCAATCGTGTTCCGTCGCTTCCGGTTCGGACGATCGGTGCCGGGGGGGGAAGTCTGGCCTGGGTCGACGATGGCGGGGCGCTCCGGGTTGGGCCGAGGTCGGCTGGGTCTTTTCCCGGCCCCGCCGCCTATGGGCTCGGGGGAGACCGAGCCACGGTGACCGATGCGAGTGTCGCCCTGGGCCGAATCCCAGCGGAGGTCAGACTGGGCGGATCGGTCGCCCTGGATGTCGTTGCGGCGCGCCACGCCCTGGCCGTCATCGGCTCCGTTCTTGGGCTCGATGTCGAAGCTGTTGGCGCCGGGATCGTCGAGGTGGTGGATACCCACATGGAACGGGCGCTCCGCGCAGTTTCGGTGGAGGAAGGCGTCGATCCGAGGAAGTCGGTCCTCGTCGCCTTCGGAGGTGCCGGTGGCCTTCATGCGTCACGACTTGCCCAACGGCTGGGGATGCCAAAGACCCTGATCCCACCACTCTCGGGTGTCTTCTCAGCTCTCGGGCTTCTCTTGGCCCGTCCCAGTAGTGACGTAACTCGCACGGTCATGCTCGAGGAGGGTTCCTCACACTTGCAAAACGTCGTCGGCTACATCGTCGCCGGGGCCAAGCGGACATTCAGCACAGACCATGGTGCAAGAGGGCAGGACGTCGTAGCCCTGGGGGAGGTGCGATATGTCGGCCAGTCCCATGAGCTGGCCGTGCCGCTCACCGGGAGCTGGTCCGAGATCCGTGAATCGTTCGAAGCGGATCATCGGGCGCGGTTTGGGTTCATTCGGGAAGGTCAGCCGATTGAGCTGGTCAATGTAAGAGCCGAGGTGAGCGGGCATGCTCCCCTGGCCTGGACCGAGCTCCCTTCGTTGACAGCGAAGGATCCCCCGGTCTCCACCCGGACTGCGGCAATGCTCGGTGGCCGGGCGGTCGACGTCCCGGTTTGGCAGCGGCAGGAACTGCCGCCCGGGTTCGAGACCGAGGGTCCGGCCATCGTCGTCGAGAGAGACTCGGCGCTCTGGCTCGAGCCCAACGACCGGATGTCGGTCCATGACGACGGCACTCTGGAGATCGTCTCATGAGTAATCAGGTCGCAAGGGCAAGAGAATTCGTCACCGGAGCTCTGGCCAAAGTCGCTAACCCAGGGAAGGTCCAGGGGATGCAGGCGTACATGAAGACCGACATGCCTTTCTACGGGGTGCAAAAGGAGGGCAGGACCGCAATCCTCCGCCACCTGGTGCGGGACTTTGATCCGGCCGATCGGTCGGAGTACGAGGATCTAGTCCTCGGGCTTTGGGCCCTCCCCCACCGCGAAGAGAAGTACCTGGCGCTGGCCTTTGCCCGTCACTTCAAGACGTTCATTGTCACCGGATCGCTCCCGCTGTATCGCCGGTTGATCGTCGAGGGGGCGTGGTGGGACTTCGTCGATGAGATCGCGACCAAGCTGGTCCGTCAACTGGTCCTCGAGAAGCCGGCCGAAACTTGGCCGGTCGTCGACGAATGGGTCCACGACGAGGACATGTGGCTGCGACGCACTGCGATCCTGTGTCAGATCGGGGCCAGGGAGCGCACCGACGTCGATCGGCTCTTCCGGTTTTGCGCCCAGAGAGCATTCGAGAAGGAGTTCTTCATCCGCAAGGCGATCGGGTGGGCATTGCGTGAGTACGCCAAGACCGATCCCGAAGCCGTCGCCGGGTTCGTGATCGAACATCGTGACCAACTGTCCGGGCTCAGCTTCCGCGAGGCCTCCAAACACATGGGAAATCTGCTGGTCTGAGGTCCTGGTCGATCAGGATTCGAGCAGGCTTTTCAGCATGCCGAGGTCTTTCGAGACCAGTTCGGCATCACGCTCGACGATGTCGTCGGTCATCCCCGGCAGGAGGAACAGGGTGAAGATGACCTCGGATCCTGTGCCGTTGGCAACGACCCGCAGGGGTATGCAGATTTGCACGCCGGTTGCGAATGTGACGAAGTGGTCCAGGACGCCAAAGTCGTTGCGGGGGGTGAACCGCACCCTGACTTCTCCTTGAGGCGTGTCCGTCACCCAATCGTCGCCGTCCTTACGGAGGGAACTGGCCAGACCCGACGCCCAGCGGGGGAAGTTCTCCGGCAGGTGGGCGAACTCGTAGACCTCGCGCCAATCCCGGTCGATTGAGATGCTTATGTTGCGGGCCTCGTGTGTTGTGACCATCGTTCCTCGGGATGCTGGCACAGGAGAGGATCTAGGTGACCGTCGACCCGATCACGCTCGAGGTGGCACGCAATCGACTCTCAACTGTGGCCGACGAGATGGGGGTGGTGCTCCGGCACACGTCGTTGTCACCCAACATCAAGGAGCGCGCCGACTGCTCGGCGGCCGTGTTCACACCCGAGGGCGAGATGCTGGCCCAGGCCGAGCACATCCCGGTTCATCTCGGCTCGATGCCGGAGTCGGTCGCCGCCTGTCTGGAGCGATTCGAGCCGGTGCCGGGTGTGCAGTATGCGGTCAATGACCCGTTCGCCGGCGGAACCCATCTCAACGATCTGACCCTGGTCGCACCGGTGTTCTTGGGGTCACGGCACTTGGCATGGGTGGCGAATCGGGCCCACCACGCAGATGTCGGGGGTGAGGCGCCCGGGTCGATGCCGGCCCATGCGGTGACGATCGATCAGGAGGGTCATCGGGTCTCGCCCACGATCGCCTTCGCCGACGGCGATTGGGCCGAGGAGTTCGCTGGACCTTTCGTCGCCGCTTCGAGGACGCCATGGGAGCGCATGGGTGACCTCGAGGCGCAGATCGGCGCCAATGCAGTGGGGGCGGCTCGCATCTCGGAGCTGGTGGCTCAACAGAGTACGGCGGCCTTTGCAGCTTTGACCGGCTCCCTCCTCGACTACGGGGAGAGACGGATGACGGCGGCCCTGGAACAGCTTCCGGACGGTGAGTACTCGTTCGTCGACTTCATGGAGTTCGGTGACGATGACGTCGCCATCCGGGTTAGCGTCGTGATCGACGGCGGGTCCCTGACGGCCGACTTCTCGGGCACCGATGATCAGGTCGCGGCCAATTTCAACGCAGTCGAGGCGGTGACGCGGTCCTGTCTCTACTTTGCGGTCCGGGTGGCGTCCGATCCGACCATCCCCGCCAACGGCGGTTGTTACCGACCTTTGCGCCTGGTGGCGCCTTCGGGTTCGATCGTGAACGCACGACCTCCGGCCGCGGTAGCCGCGGGGAACGTCGAGACCAGCCAGCGAATCGCCGATGTGCTGTTGGGCGCATTGGCCCAAGCTGCTCCCGATCGGGTGCCAGCTGCCTCGCAGGGCACGATGAACAACGTGCTCATCGGCAACGACGAGTTCGCCTACTACGAGACGGTGGCCGGTGGGCAAGGCGGCCGGCCGGGGAGGGCGGGCCAATCCGGGATCCAGACCGGGATGACGAACACCGAGAACACGCCGATCGAGTCGCTCGACACCCACTACCCGTTCCGGGTCGAGCGATACACCCTTCGCCAGGGAAGCGGTGGGGCGGGGCGGTTCCCCGGTGGCGACGGGATCGAGCGTGAGCTCAGATTTCTCACCGACGCCACGCTTTCGTTGATGGGTGAGCGTCGTCGTCACAGGCCCTGGGGCCTGGCCGGCGGCGGTCCTGGTGCCACGGGCGAGGACTGGCTGATTCACGAGGATGGCTCGCGGGAGAGACTGCCGGGCAAGTGCACCGTCTCTGTCGAGGCCGGCGACCGCCTACTCGTCCTCACCCCGGGTGGCGGCGGCTGGGGCGTGTGACCGGCAACCTGAGGTTCTGCGTTTCATATTTGAAACAAACCGTCTCAGCTACAACCAGTTCCGTTTCCCCAACCGCTGGAACTTGAGATGGCTCTCACCAGACGCTGAGGGAAGCGACAGGTTCGGGAGGGCGGCCGCACGGCGTCCTCCCGAACAGGTCACGGACGTCATCCCGACGAACCTGAGACCACTCGTTTCATATGTGACCCGTGGAACCTCAGGTTCCCTGTTTCAACCAGGGGCCTTTCGTCCCGAGTGGGTGGGGAAAACTACGCTCACCGGGTGACTCTGATCGACGAGCTTCGGGCGCTTCTGGGTGAGGACCGTGTGCTCGACGAGCCGATCGAGCTCTATCTCTACTCCAAGGACGCCTCGTTGATGAGAGGCGAGCCCACCTGTGTCGTATTCCCGGCGACCACCGACGAGTTCGCGGCCTACGGGCGCGTCGTGCGCTGCGCCGATTGCAGCCTCATATTCACCTCGCCGCGCCCGATCGCCGGGGCGCTCGCCGAGGGCTACGCGGCC
>CAZRID010000119.1:0-8852 GCA_964600055.1 uncultured Acidimicrobiaceae bacterium | reverse complement strand
TTCACCGTTCACATGGTGGAGCACATGGTGATCGCGCTGGTGATCCCGCCTCTGATGCTGCGTGGCACGCCGCGCTGGCTCGCCGATGTGACGTTGGGTCGCCCGGGTGTGGCGAGGTGGATACGTCCGCTGGCGAGACCAGTGCCGGCCTTCGTGCTGTTCAACACCACGTTCATCATCATTCATTGGCCCGATCTGGTCGGATGGATGCTCACCGGCGACTTGATGCACCTTGCAGTCCACACCTGGCTGTTCAGCGTCTCGTTCCTGATGTGGCTGCCGGTCTTCTCACCGACGGCTGCAATCCCGAGACTGTCCCCTCCGGGTCAGATGTTCTATCTGTTCGCTCAATCGCTCCTTCCGACCATCCCGGCATCCTTCCTGACCTTCTCGTCGGTGGCGATCTACCCGGTCTACGGCGACGCCGCCCTCGCCTACGGCCTGACCGCTGTCACCGACCAGACCATCGCCGGGGTGATCATGAAGCTCGGAGGCGGTCTGCTCTTGTGGGGAACCATCGCCGTGATCTGGTTCCGGTGGACCAAACAGGAGCGAGAGTGGGAAGAGCTGGAGAACTCACTCCGGGCTTCCTGACGGCCAGGGGTGCAGGTGTGACATGCCGCTGCGAAGGTTGACGGCCCTTGTCATCATTGTGATGGTGGCGTCCCTGCTCGCCTGCACCCAGACCTCGGGTACCTCGCTTGGGGTGGTCACATCGGTCGAGGGGAGCCTCGACGAGATCACTGCATTCTCTGTCCTGATCGAAGGATCAGAGCTTCGATTCCTCCCGGTCGAGGAGGGTGACTACGCCTTTCCGCTGTCTCATCTCCGTGAGCACCAGCGAACCGGCGAGCTCTTGTTTGTCGACTGGGAACTGGTGGGTAGCGTGCGGTACGCGCTGAGCCTGGCTGACGGGTAAAGGCCGACATCAACCGAAATCCGGAGACGACCATGCCGACCGACCTGCCCCCAGGGCATTTTTTCCTACCCGGTCCCACCGAGGTCCATCCCGAGGTGTTGGCCGCACAGACCCGACCCATGATCGGTCATCGGGGACGGGCCATCCAGGATCTTCTCGCCGGCTTGCAAGAGGGTCTCAAAGAGGTGTTCCTTACCGAGCGCCCGGTCATCATCTCCACCTCTTCCGCCACCGGTCTCATGGAGGCGGCAGTTCGCAATGGCGTTGCAGGTGGAAAGGTCCTGAGCCTGGTCAACGGGGCTTTCTCAGCCAGGTTCGGCGAGATCGCCATGGCCTGTGGCCACGAGACCGAGCTTTGGGCCGTCGAATGGGGTCAAGTCCACGACCCGGCAGAGCTCGACGAGAAGTTGTCGGTCGGCGGTTATGACGCAGTCACCATGACCCATTCCGAGACATCGACGGGCGCCCTCCAGGATCTGGAGGCCATCGCCAGGGTCGTCGCCGGTCACGAGGGAGTCATGCTCCTCGTCGACTCGGTGACCGGCATCGCAGGAACCGAGGTCAGAACCGATGAATGGGGCCTCGACTTCGTCCTCACCGGCTCACAGAAGGCACTGGCACTCCCCCCGGGGCTCTCGTTCGGTGTGGCGTCCCCGACCATGATGGATCGGTCTTCGGTAGCCACGAGCAAGGGCTACTACTTCGACCTAATACCTCTGATGAAGGCCATGGAGGGGTTTCAGACACCGTCGACACCCGCCATATCCCTCCTCTATTCGCTGGAAGTCCAACTGGAGCGGATGAGGGCCGAGGGCATCGAGAATCGGTGGGCCCGCCATGCCGCAATGCAGCAAGCGACCATCGACTGGGTCGACGCTATGCAGGCCGACGATGTCGACATCGGAGTGTTCGCCCCGGCCGGCCATCGCTCGCCCACGGTGACCTGCCTGACCCTCCCCGAAGCCAGCACCGGTCCCGAGGTCGTTGCGGCAATGCGGGAGCGAGGCTGGTTGATCGGCGGCGGATACTCACGACTCAAGGAGTCCACCATCCGCATCGGGCACATGGGTGATCACCGACTCGAGGATTTGAACGAGCTTCTGAGAACCATGGGTGAAGTCCTGCGATGACCGCCACCTATCGGGTTGTCGCTACCGACCGGGTCTCGAAAAAAGGTCTGGCACCGCTGCGTGACGACGACCGCTTCCTGGTGGTCCGGGTCAAGAGTTCCTCAGATCCCATCTTCTCCGAGGAGTTGAGCACGGCCTCCGGCTTGATCGTGCGCAGCGCTACCAAAGTAGACGCCGCGGTTCTGGATCGCGCACCCGATCTGAAGATCGTGGGCAGGGCCGGGGTCGGTGTCGACAACATCGATGTCGCCGCCGCCTCCGAGCGCGGTGTGGCGGTGGTGAACGCCCCTGGCGGGAACACCGTGTCCGCTGCGGAGTTGACGATGGCGCTGCTGTTGGCGGTGGCGCGGCGGGTGACCGACGCCGATCGGTCGATCCGTGAAGGAAAGTGGGAGAGGTCCGAATTGCGAGGTGTGGAGCTTCGGGGAAGGACCCTCGGGATTATTGGTGTCGGGCGGATCGGATGGGAAGTGGCCCAACGCTGCCGCGCCTTCGGGATGGATGTCATTGCCTACGACCCTTATCTGCCGGCGAGCCGTCTCGAGGACATGCGAGCGATCCTTGTCCCCCTCGACCAGCTTCTGGAAAGGGCCGACGTGATCTCGCTCCATGTCCCCCTCACCGACGAGACCCAGGGTCTCATCGACGAAGCGGCTATGGCCAGGATGAAGAAAGGAGTCTTTATCCTCAATGCCTCACGTGGTGGGGTCGTGGACGAGGCGGCCCTGGCTCGAGCCCTGATCGAGGGAAGAATCGGCGGGGCCGGTCTCGATGTCTTCGAGACCGAGCCTTTGCACCCGAGCAGCCCGTTGTTGTCTGCTCCGAACCTCGTTCTCACCCCCCATTTGGGTGCCTCTACCAAGGAAGCCCAACTTCAGGTGGCGATCGAGGTGGCGAGAAGCATTCGAGCCGCCCTTGCCTATGGCGATATCTCCTCCGCAGTCAATGCCGCGGAGATCGCGCGGGCGTCAGGTGTTAGCTGATCTCAGCCGATCCAGAGGACGACCGCGGCCTCGGGCTCGGCAGCAGGCTCCTCGTGCTCCTCGTCCGGGCTCATTGCGAAGAATACGGCGAGGATGAAGACGATGACCGTGGCGATCCCCACCAACGCCACCATCACCTCACCGAACGACAACTTCACGTTGGGTCTGCCACCCAGCGTGGCAAAAGTGAGGATGCCCGTCGCGGTGAGGATGCCGACGATTGCCGCCCCACCAGTGACGAGGTGATTCGACTCGATGAGAGCCCAGGCGAAGGGCAGAACCAGCAGGACCAACAGGATCAGGCCGGTCAGAGGTATGCCCATGGCCGCGCCGAGACGGCGCTTGACCGTCCGCACCTCCTCCTCGTCCTCCTCGGGGACGGACACCGGGACACCGACCGCCTGGGTAACCGCCGCAGTGAGACCCCCCAACACCGCACCGCCGATCAACATCACCGCGAGCGTGGGCAGCACCGGCATCTGGACCATGCCCTCCACACCTTCGACAGGCACTCCGAACCCACTGGTCAGGGCGGCCCCGGCAACGACACCCAGGAGCAGGCCGATGAGCGCACCCAGCCACGCGGTGGAGCTCGATGAGCTGCTGAGCCGCATGCCCGGGTTGGCCCATGCCGCGGCGGCACGGGATAGGGAGGCGGCGACTGCACCGAAGACCACGCTGACCAGGGCGACGCCGATGATCACGCTGTTGGAGTTGACCTGGATGACCGGGTTGAACGAGGGTTCCTCTCCGGTGACGGTGGCACTGGCTGCCCATCCGGCGGTGGCGACGACGAAGCCGACCAGGCCGAGACCGGCTCCGGTCCAGGCCCCGACCCGCACCGCAGTGCGAACCCTTCGTCCCAATGGGATCGGCTCCAGCCTCTTCTCCGGTTCGGGCTCCAGGACCAGGGTCGTTGCCATCGGGGCCACCAGCTCGGGTTCGGCCACAGGCGCTGGCTCGACTACCGGTTCGGGACTGGACTCGGCCGGTGTCGGAGCGGCTGTCGCTTCGGTTGGAGCCGTGGCGGGCGCCGAGGCGGCCACCGGGGCGCCACCCGCCCAGGCAGACAGGACATCATCGACCGAGGTGCCATTGGCTGTGGCACGGGCTTCGGCAGAGCGCTGAACCAGAGTCTCGGGCACGTCGAGAGCCGTGGCGGCAGCGGTCAACAGGTCACTCACGGTGCCGGACTTTAGCGGTGGGCCGGGGCGGGCCCGTTGTGGTGTGTGCAGTTTCCCACCGTGGCGGTGGTTGGTTGCACACACGCGGAGAAGTGTCGCGCCTGTGTGCAGTTTCCCACCCTGGCGGTGGTTAGTTGCACACGGCCACAAGTACCCTCGCCCCGATGCTTGCCGTGATCAGCTACCCACCGATCCCGATCTGGGACATCGGCCCATTGCAGTTCTCCTTGCACGGTGTTTTCGCGGCTTTGGGCTTCGTGGCCGGGGCGTGGCTGGCGACCAGGGAGTTGCGGAAGCGAGGGTTCGACACCCTCAAGTACCAGTCGGCGCTCACCTGGGGTCTGATTGGTGCCCTGATCGGGGCCCGATACTTCACCGCCCCCGCTCAGCTCTTCGCCGGTGTGCCGCTCTCTGAAGCCTTGAACCCGATACGGGGCAACTTCTCGATCATGGGCGGGTTTGCCGGGGGCATCCTCGCCGGGGGCTGGAGGATGCGACAGGTCGGGTTGCCGATCCTGCCCACCCTCGACATGTCGGCGTTTGGGCTGGCGCTGGGCACCGTGGTCGGCCGAATCGGCGACCTGGCCATCGTCGAGCACCTGGGGAAGGTGACGACGGCCTGGTGGGGCTATGGGATCACGCCCGGGGACGACGTGGCGCCAATACACGATGCCCTCGAGTGCACCGAGGCCACAGTCGGCCCCGATGGTCTATGCGGGATCTATCACCATGTCGCCCTCTACGACATGATCGGGGCGGCGATCCTGCTGGGAGTTCTGTATCTGCTCTATCGCCGTGTCGAGCTGCGCTACGGGCAGCTGTTCTTCGCATGGATGACCTGGTACGGGGTCCAGCGCTTCTTTCTCGATTCTCTGCGTTTTGGCAGCGGGGACGCCACCATCGGCGCGCTCACCTGGAACCAGCTGAGCGGGCTTCTGGCCGGGATCGCCGGCCTGATCGCCCTTTGGTGGCTGGGCAGGAACCAGCCGGTGGTCTCAGAGGAGATGGATCGGCGCCTGGTCGCCGCCGGTGTGCCGGAGAACTCCGACTAGGAGGGCACGGTCAATTGCGTCGACGCCCCATGAGCCAACCGGCGATGAATCCGCCGGCACCGGCGATGGTCAGCGCTACCCAGAGAGTGGTCTGGGCGTCGAATAGCCCGAAGGACACATTCGCCTCGTCACGATTGAGGCCAATGAAGATCCCGATGATGATCACAATCACCAGGCCGATCCAGAACTTTGGAGATATCCCATCGTTGTTCGGGTCTCGGTCGGTCATGGCTCACCTCGCTGTTGCGACATGAATTCCGAGATTGCGTCGACTGCTACCCCGGGCGTGGTCTAGAAGGCCCAGAAGACGGGGACCAGGAATACCGCTGCCACCATGAACAGCAACAGCATCGGCGGCCCCAGCTTCCAGTAGTCACCGAACTCATACCCGCCCGGCCCCATGACCATGAGATTGACCGGGGTGGCAACCGGGGTCAGGAAGGCACCGGCCGCGGCGACGGTCAGGGACATCAGAACCGGCCGGACCGAGATCCCCATGTCGACAGCGGCAGTCACCTCCGCAACCGGGCGATCGCCCTGTTGCTCGACAGCCTCTGCGCCATCTATCGCGACCCGGTCGAAACACTGGACCTCTACACCCGCCAGAGCTCTGTCGCAGTGACAGCACGCGACCTGGCCCTCATGGGCGCCACCCTGGCCGACGGGGGCGTGAACCCCGTGACCGGCGAGCAGGTCGTTGGACCGATTACATGCCGGTATGTGCTCACCGTGATGACGACAGCCGGTCTCTACGAGACGTCTGGCGACTGGCTCTACCACGTGGGGCTGCCCGGCAAGAGCGGCATCGGAGGCGGTATCGTCACCGTGTCACCCGGCAAAGGTGGGCGCGGCGTGTTCTCACCACCGCTCGACGAAGCCGGCAACAGCGTCCGAGGGCAGCAGGTCGCCGGCTTCCTCTCGCGCCGGCTCGGTCTCGATCTCTTCGCTTCGCAGGCGGCCACGCCAGACGCTGAGCCGACGATTCACTCCTGACCGGTCAAGGAGGCGGAAGATGAACCGGATAGGTGTGCGAGAAGCTGGGTTTTGAACCTCTTCGCGTCTCTTCGCAGCCGGCGCGACCGATTAGGTGCGGTTTCGCTGGTCCCTCCAGGCGATCCAGTCGGCGACGGGGGCGAGGTCGTAGCCGGTGCGACCGTCGAAGGAGAGGGTGATCAGGCTGGCCCCTGCGGCCACGAAGTTGTCACCGGACTCTGGTTTGATCGGATTGGCCCCGGACGACCGCTCGATCTGAGCCGGGTCCCGTCCCTCCCGGGCGCACCATTCGTCGAGCACCCGGTTCTTGTGTCGGATCACTTCGGGTTGACCGAAGCCGTGCCAGATGTCGGCGTGACGGGCGGTGTAGCGGAGAGTTCGCCGTTCACCACCGCCACCGATCAGGATCGGAATCTTCCGGGTCGGTGCCGGGTTGAGCAGCTCCCACCGGTTCTCGATCCTGGGCAGCGCGTCCCTGAGCGAGGTGAGACGTGTGCCCGGGGTGCCGAACTCATACCCGTACTCGTCGTAGTCCCTCTCGAACCATCCGGCCCCGATCCCGAGGATCAGCCGCCCATCGGAGATGTGGTCAACCGTGCGGGCCATGTCGGCGAGCAGCTCCGGGTTGCGGTAGGTGTTGGCGGTGACCAGGGCGCCGATCTCCACCCGCTCCGTCACCTCGGCAAAAGAGGCGAGCATGGTCCAGCATTCGAAGTGCTTCCCGTCGGGCTCACCGCTGAGCGGGAAGAAGTGGTCCCAGTTGAAGACGATGTCGACACCCATCTCCTCCGCCTCGATGGCAGCAGCCCTGATCTGGGCGTATTCGCCGTGCTGCGGCTGGAGTTGGACTGCGATGCGTATCGGCCTGGTCAACGATGGCTCCTCTTGGTGTGCGGCACGTCAGACTCTAAGACCGAAAGCAAGGCCGAGCCGCCCGGATCTCAGGGGACGGATGTGTTCCGCCGGGTTGAGGATCCGGGACGATACCGGCGGGCCAGAACCATGACGACGAGCAGGATGGCAAGCCAAGCCACTAGCTCGAGCAGGGTGATTCCGGGGTCAGAATCATTCTGGTCTGTCCAGTCTGGGGAGGTCATCTAGGAGTTCTTCGGGTCTCTCAAATCCCGAACAGTGTGTCGACGATTAGGTGGTCGACAACCGCTTCCAGCGCCTCCTTGTCGGCGGCACCGTCCTCGATGGCGGCCCGGTAGATGGCGAGCTGACGATGGGCACTGGTCCCGTCCCGGACGATGGTCCGCATGTGACGTAGCTGGTCGATGACATCGAACTCGAAGGCGTCCTGGGCCAGCATCTCAATGACCTCCTCGACCAGGTCGGCGAAGGGAACCATCTCGCCACGCCCGAAGTCGATAAGGGAGCCCTCCACCCCGTAGCGCTGCGCTCGCCACATGTTCTCCTCGATGAGGAACGGGGAGTAGACCCTCCATCGCTGGTTGCGGCGTCGAAGACGGAACAGATACCCGAGCAGGCACAGATAGAAGGCGGCGATGGTCATAGCGTCGTCGAGACGGGTGCAGACGTCACTGACACGCATCTCCAGGGTCGGGTACCGGGCCGAGGGCCTGATGTCCCACCACAGCTTGGTGGCGTCCTCGATGATCCCAGCGTCGACCAGGATCCCCACCATCCGCTGATACTCGCCCCAGGACTGGAACTCCTCGGGGAGCCCGGTGCGGGGCATGTTCTTGAAGATCACCAGCCGGTAGGCGAGGAGCCCGGTCTCGGTCCCAGCCCAGAACGGCGACGAGGTGCTGAGGGCGAGGAGGTGGGGGAGCATGTAGCGGATCTGGTTCATCAGGTCGATGCGGAGGTGGTCATCCTCGATCCCGACGTGGACATGCATCCCGCAGATCACCATCTGCCGGGCCACCTGCTGGTAGTCGGCGGCGATGCGCTGGTACCTGGGCTGTTCCGTGGTCTCCTGTTCCATCCAGTTGGCGAAGGGATGGGTCGATGAGGCGATGATCGCCGCCCCGTAGTGGCTCACCACTCCCGACAGGTCCCGCCGGAGGGTGGCCAGATCCTCACGGGCCTCGGAGAGCTTGGCGCACACCTTGGTCCCGACCTCGATCTGCGCCTTGAGGAACTCCGGCGCCACCTGAGGGCCGAGCACCTCACGCAACGACTCCCACATCTCGGGGGGCGGGTCCTTAATCAGGTCACGGGTCTCCCGGTCGACGACCAGGTACTCCTCCTCGATTCCGACGGTGAAGGCGGGACGGTCGATCATGGCGGAACCCTAGAGATCGAGCCCGACGACATGGCGCCGCGCCTCGACGCACTCGTGTCTCACATGACACCCGTCCAAATGGTCGTTGACCAGGCCCATCGCCTGCATGAACGCGTGCACAGTCGTCGGACCGACGAAGGACCATCCACGTCTCTTGAGATCCTTGGACATGGCAATCGAGACCCCGGTGGTCGCGGCGATTTCTGTCGGCGGCGCAGTTTCCGGCTCGGCCCAATCCCAGAAGTACGAGGCGAGCGAGCCGCGTTCTTCGATCATCTCCAGTGCCCGCCCCGCGTTGTTGATGACCGAGCGGATCTTTCCCTGATGCCGGACGATCCCG
>CAZRID010000118.1:0-8908 GCA_964600055.1 uncultured Acidimicrobiaceae bacterium | reverse complement strand
CGATGTAGCCCATGTATCGGCCACGTTCGCGGGGTGAGACGACATCACCGATGATCGTCATCGCCAGTGTCATCAGACCACCCGCTCCGACACCCTGGACCGCCCGAAATGCGATGAGCTGTCCCATCGTCTGTGACGCACCCGCGGCAATGGAGCCAAGGACGAAGATCACGATCGCGAACTGGAAGAGGTTCTTCCGGCCGTACATGTCCGAGATCTTCCCGTAGAGCGGCACGCTGACCGTGGATGCGAGCAGGTATGCGGTCACCACCCACGACAGGTGACTCAGGCCCCCGAGCTCGCCCACGATCGTCGGCAGCGCGGTGGCCACGATCGTCTGGTCCAATGCGGCGAGGAGCATGGCGGTCATGAGCCCGGCGAAGACCCCGAGGATCTGACGGTGGGTCAACGCCCCGTTGCTGGGGACCTGTGCCGGTGCCACTGTCACGACTGGTCTTCCAGATCCGCGACACGTCCTGCGAGGCGTTCCATCAATTCGGTGAACATCTCGATGTCACCCTCGGACCAGTCGTCGGTCAGCTCTGCGAGGAGCCTATGCCGGGTGGCACGCACCCGGTCGAGCATCTGACTTCCTGACCTGGTCAGGGTCACCACCGATCGGCGGCGGTCGTGTTCCGACCGGCGACGTTCCAGGAAACCGGCGGCTACGGCTGCCTCGATCATCCGGCTTGCCGTCGATGCGTCGACACAGAGCCAGGCGGCGGCGTCAGAAACCGTTAGGTCGCCTTCGGCCTGATGAACGGCGTGCAAGGTCCGTGTCAGGCTGGGATCGATCTGGGCGCCCAAGCGCTCGACGAACCGACGTCGCAACGATGGAGCATCCCACAACCGTCGCATTCGGATGAAGGCAAGCTCGAGACGGGCCAATTGGGCGGAGTCGAGTGACGTTGATTGCATGCTACATGCATATGTTAGCGTCTCCCCGATCACCCGCGGCCGCTGATCACGGTACCGCCCTTCACGGTCTTCCAAACCAGATTGGTGGCGGGTCGGTAAGGGATGTGGGCCGGGGCCGGAGCGTCGAGGATGACCAGATCACCGACCGAACCGGGAACGATCAACCCGTGGTCGTCGAGCCCGAGCGATAGCGCACCGCCGCGGGTGGCTGCGAACAGGGCCTGATCGACGGTGAGACCCATCTGGACCACGGCGAGGCTGACCACCAGTCCCATGGATTCGAGATACGAGGTGCCCGGGTTGCAGTCGGTGGCAAGGGCCACGGTCACCCCATGTTCCATCAGCATCGGTCCCGGTGCCTGCTTCGATCTGAGGGTGTAAGAGGCGCCTGGCACCAGGACGGCGACAACGCCTGCTCTGGCGAGGGCGGTGGCGTCTTCCTCTGTGACGTGATCGAGGTGGTCGGCACTGGCAGCTCCAAGTTCGGCGGCAAGGGCGGCACCTCCTGATCGGGAGAGCTGTTCGGCATGGACCCGGGCTCGGAGGCCGTGTGTTGCCGCAGCCTGGAAGATGCGACGCGCCTCGTCGACGGAGAATGCGCCTCCTTCGACGAAAACGTCGCAGTAGTCGGCCAGGGGCGCCGCCGCCGGGAGCATCTCATTGATGACGAGATCGAGGTATCCCGACCTGTCCTCTTGAAACTCGGGCGGGATCGTGTGAGCACCGAGAAAAGTGGTCATGACGGTGACCGGCAGCTCTTCTCCGATTCGGCGTCCCACCCGAAGCAGACGCAGCTCGGTCTCGAGGTCCAGCCCGTAGCCGGACTTGATCTCGAGGGTGGTTGTTCCCGAGGCCATCATCCGGCGCACCCTTTTGGCCGCCTCCATGAAGAGCTGTTCCTCGGACGCTTCTCGCGTCGCCCTGACCGTGGAGACGATGCCCCCGCCGGAAGCTGCGATCTCGGCATAGGTGGCACCGGCGAGCCTCCGGGCGAACTCATCGGCTCGATCGCCAGCGAAGACGAGATGGGTGTGGGCATCGACGAATCCAGGGATGACCGCCCGCCCCTCGCACTCGATGTGATCTGCACCACCCTGTTCCGGGGCATCGCCTTCCGGCCCGGCGTAGACAACCTTCCTTTCGATCACCTTTACCGCTGAGATGGGAACCGGCTCGCCGTCGTTGGTGGTGAGGTGGCCGATACCGGTCAGAAACAGGTCGCTCACTGCCCGACTGCGCCGGCCACCGACCCGTCGGCGATGAGCCCGGTCACAAGCTCGATCTCGTCGGTCAATGAGCGATCCTGGTCGAGAGGGGGCACATGGCGCCGAACCAACTCCACCACGGAAGCCCCACCTGGGCCTGGGGTGAGCGGCTTTCGAAACTCGACACCCTGGACGGCGCAGAGGACCTCGATGGCGATCACCCGGCGGGCATTGTCCAGGACCTGGGAGAGCTTGCGCCCGGCTCCCCAACCCATGGACACGTGGTCTTCCTGATTCCCCGAGGTCGGGATGGTGTCCACCGACGCCGGGTGGGAGAGCACCTTGTTCTCGGCAACCAGGGCGGCCTGGACGTATTGGCTGATCATGTATCCCGATTGGACCCCAGGGTTCTTCGCCAGGAAGGCGGGGAGCCCCCGGGAGCGGGCGGGATCGAGGAGTCGATCGGTTCTCCGCTCCGAGATCGATCCCAGCTCGGACACCGCGATGGTGGCGAAGTCGAGGACGAACGCGAGAGGCTGGCCGTGAAAGTTCCCTCCGGACACCACTTCGCCGGTCTCGGGGAAGACGATGGGGTTGTCGACGACCGACCCCATCTCCCTCGTGAGGACGGCCTCCATGTGGTCGAGGGTGTCGCCCACTGCTCCGTGGACCTGCGGAGCGCAGCGAAGCGAGTAAGCATCCTGAACGGCGTGGTCGAAGTCGTCGGCGTGGCTGGCGCCGATGGCGCTCCCCTCGAGCAATCCTGCGATACGTCGAGCGGACGCGATCTGGCCGGGATGGGGACGGAGGGCGTGGATGTCGTCGCGGAAGGGGCGAGAACTGCCCATCATTGCCTCGACGGTGAGGGCACACGCCACGTCGGCCGCAATCAGCAGTTGGCGGGCCGCGTGCAGACCGAGTGCCCCCATGGCGGTCATCCCCTCCGTCCCGTTGAGCAACGAGAGGCCCTCCTTGGCCTGGAGTGCAATCGGTTCGAGATCGGTCTCCGAGGCCGGGATCACCCTCCCGTCGATCTTCACCTTGCCCTCGCCGATCAGAGGCAACGCCATATGGGCGAAGGGAGCAAGGTCACCCGAGGCGCCGACCGAGCCCTGGCCCGGGATGACGGGGAGGATGTCGCGATCGAGCATCTCGAGGAGGCGATGAACGATGAGGGGGCGGACCCCGGAATGGCCCTGGGCGAGGGTGCGCGCCCTGAGCAGGAGGATGGCTCGAACCAGGTCATCGGGCAACGGGTCTCCCACCCCCGAGGCATGTGATCGGATGAGGTTGTACTGGAGCGACTCCGCCTCCTCCCGTCCGATGTGGGTGGAGGCGAGGGCGCCGAAACCTGTTGTGATCCCGTAGACGATCTCACCGGATACGACGACGGCGTCGACGACGGCTCGTGCCGGATCCATACTTTCCGCCAGGGCGGCGCCGGGTCGGGCATTGGCACGTCGGTTGGCGACCTCGACCACCTGGCTTGGAGTCAGGGGGCCGCCATCGACGATCACGTCTGTCACGCCGGTCACGGTACCGAGTCGATTCCCGGGAAGCCGGGCAGGTTGAATACGGTTGCCGAGGATGATGACCGACCTCACACCGTTTCTTTCCGAGCCGGGCGCCTCGATCGCCGTGATTGGCGCCACCGATCGACCGGGCAAGTACGGCGGGATCATCTACCGCGATCTGAAACGCAAGGGTTACAAGGTTTTCGCGGTCAATCCGTATCGGGAGACGGTCGACGGCGACCCTTGCTGGAAATCGGTCAAGGACCTCCCCGAGGTGCCGACCATCGCCGACTTCGTCATCCCCGCCAAACGTGGGCTCATGGTCGCCGATGAATGTCAGGAAGCCGGGATCCTGAACATCTGGCTCCAGCCCGGCGCCGAGTCACAGGAGCTGATGGACAAGCTCGATGGGGGCCCATTCACCTGGCTGGCCCACGCCTGCATCATGGTCCGCACCCGCGTCGCGGCTGTCTAAGACCCCCTCCGGCCCTGGCGGGCCACCTCCCCCAACGCTCGCTGCCCTCGCTGGGGGAGGAAACGGTCGCCTCGTTTCTTCCCGCGGCCAGGTAGCTCCGTTCCTGGGGAGGAAACGGTCGCCTCGTTTCTTCCCGCGGCCAGGTTGCTCCGCTCCTGGGGAGGAAACGTGGTGTTCGTTTCTCCCCCCGAAGGGGGGAGTACCCCGAAGGGGGGAGGGGGGATTCTGGGCTGCCCTAAATCTTCCCGTTGAACAGTTCCCTGGCGATGATGTTGCGCTGGATCTCCGAGGTTCCCTCGTAGATCCGGGGGGCGCGCACCTCCATGTAGAGATGGGCGAGGGTCGAGTCTGCCTCCAGGCCTCGAGCTCCGAGGACCTGGATGGCGGTGTCCACCGCCCGTTGCGCCGTCTCTGTGGCGTGCAGCTTGGCCATAGCGGCCTTGCCGGTCAGGCACTCGGTGTCGCCGCTGTCGTGGGCCGCCGCCGCCGAGTAGACGAGGAGCTCGGCGGCCTCGATGTCGAGCCGGACGTTGGCCAGTTGATGCGATACCCCCTGGAAGTCGGAGATCGGTGTGCCGAAGGCGGTGCGTGTCGTGGCGTGACCGGTCGCGATACGCAGCGCCGCCTCCGCCATCCCCACCGCAAAGGCGCCGACGCTGGGGCGGAACAGGTCGAGGGTCTGCATTGCGACCCGGAACCCGTGGTCGACCTCGCCGAGGACGCTGCTCTCGGGGACGTAGACGCCGTCGAGTCGGATCCGGCCCAACGGATGGGGTGAGATCATCTCGATCGTCTCGCCGGTGAGACCTTCGAGATCACTCGTCACCACGAAGGCGGTCACCCCGCGTGAGCCTGCTCCCGGGGTGGTTCGGGCGAACAGGGTGTACACATCGGCATCGGGTGCATTGGAGATGTAGGCCTTCTCACCGCTGATCCGGAAGCCGTCTCCATCTCGCTCGGCGATGGTGGAGAGTGCAGCAGCGTCGGAGCCGGCGCCCGGCTCGGTCAGGGCGAAGGCTGCGACGCTCTCACCATTTCGGACACCTGGCATCACCCGGTCCCGGAGCTCGGTCGAGGCGTCGAGATGGATCGGGATCGCACCCAGTCCCTGGACCGCGAAGGCAGTCTCTGCTTCGGTGCAGACCCGTGCCAGACCTTGCCTGATGGCACACAGGTCGGTGGCAGTCACCCCCTCGTCGGCGAAGAGCTGATCGAAGAGGCCACGGTCGGCGATCGCTCGCACCAGGTCCCGGTTGACCCGTCCCGGCTCGCCCTTCTCCGCGATCTCGATCAGAGAGTGTCCGAGTCGCTCACAATCCTCGACGAGGGCCCTGGTCATGGCACCAGTATGAGCGCCCCGTCCTCGGGATGGATCAATTTCCCCTTGATTCGGTCGACGCGTCCGGAAACGCACTGACATAATCCCGTCAACCAAACCAGAGGGGCTATTGATGGGCGCAATGCCGTCCGGTGTGCGAAACCTGTTCCGTGCTGCATTGGTGATCTTCATCATCACTGTCGTCATCGGAATCCTCAACGGGACCGACGTCTGGGATCCGCCGAGGAACACGCTTCTCACCCACGTTCACGCAGGGACTCTGGGTTGGATCACCCTTTCCATATTCGGGGGTGCGATATGGATGTTCGGCTCAGCGGAAGACAGGTCGGGCAAGACTCTCGCCACATTCTCGATCGTCGCACTCGCCCTCTATGTGCTTGCGTTTTGGTCGGTCGATCTCACCACCTCGAGCGTCCAGCGACCCATCGGCGGCACGCTGGCCTTCATCGTCATCGTGTGGATGTTCGTATGGGTCCTTCGCACCCATCGAGGAAAGACCTGGACCGTGGCGGAGTACGGGATGGCGCTCGCACTCTTCTTCTTGGTAATCGGGGCTGTCCTCGGTGTACTTCTTGGGCTCCAGCTCGCTGAGATCGAGATCGTGGCACCAGAGAACGCCGAGCAGCTCGGCGGCGCGCATCCGGCCGCCATGGTCGTCGGTTACGTGATCCTCGCCGGCACCGCTCTGATCGAATGGCTTGTGCGACGGGACGGCGCACCGCCACTCTCCGAGTCGAAGGCCGGTGTGATCCAGATGACGTTCATCTTTCTGGCGGGTGTCCTTGCCATGCTGGGCGTCCTCCTCGACAACACCGCCATGCTCCAGGCCAATGTGCCGTTTGAAGTGATTGGCCTGCTCATCCTGGTGTGGAGGTTGAGGAGCTACCTCGCCCCATCGCAATGGGGACAGTCGATACCCGACACCATGGCCCGGACCGCGATCATCGGCCTCATCGCCGGAGTGGCCTTGTTCGCCTACGTGGTCTCGCTATTCGTGTCCGGTGCCGATTTCGAAGAGATTTCACCCGTGTTGGTGGCAGTCGACCACATCAACTTCATAATGGTGATGACCAATCTGATCTTCGCCATGCTGGCGATTGGTTCTGTGGTGTCTGAAACGGCAAATCGTTTCATTTACTGGGGCGCCAACATCGGCGTCGCCGGGTTCGCGGTGGGCCTATTCACCGAGAACAGCACCCTGAAGCGAATCTTCACGCCCATCCTCGGTCTGGCTCTGCTCTACGGGATCTACACCTATCTCACGGCGAAGGAAGTCACACCGGCAGAAAAGGTGGTCGTCTAGCGAGGGCATTAGCCTCGCTGGGAGTGAGCCCGTTCCGAGCCTCTGCCGCTTTCACCGATACCTGGGATCATTTCCGGTTCGAGGTGGATGGGGGTGTGGGGACGGTTACTTTCGACCGCCCTGAGAAGCTGAACGCGCTGACCTTCGATGTCTACGCCGATCTGAGGGATCTGCTTGCCGAGGTCGAGCACAGAGAGGACGTGTCGGTTCTCGTCGTCACCGGTACCGGCCGGGGTTTCTGCTCGGGCGGGGATGTCCACGAGATCATCGGGCAGTTGCTCGACATGGACTCAAAGGGCCTGCTCGAGTTCACCAGGATGACCGGCGCGGTCGTGGAACGAATACGGCGCCTCCCGATGCCGGTGGTCGCGGCTGTGAACGGGGTCGCCGCCGGCGCCGGCGCGGTGATCGCCCTTGCTTCCGATCTGAGGATCCTCGCCGAATCGGCGTCCCTGCATTTCCTTTTCACCAAGGTGGGTTTGGCCGGGGCCGACATGGGGTCGGCATACCTGCTGCCCCGCCTGGTCGGCCTGGGACGGGCCACGGAACTGTTGCTGCTCGGTGAGGAGGTCGACGCGCAGAAGGCGGTTTCAATCGGCTTGGCCTCAAAGGTGGTGCCCGACTCGGAGCTGGGGGAGGCGTCTGCCGCGCTTGCCCGGGACCTGGCGACAGGCCCCGCCCTCGCCTACGGGGCCACCAAGATCCTGATCAGCCGTGAGCTCGACATGGACCTCGGCTCTGCCATCGAGTTGGAGGCATTCACCCAGGCACTCCTGATGACCACTGAGGATCACGCCGAGTTCTATCGGGCTTTCACCGGGAAGAGGCCGCCGGAATGGAAGGGCCGATGAGCGATCATCGCTTCCTCAATCCCGGGGACATGGCCCCGGCCAGAGGGTTTTCTCACGGGGCGCTGCCGGGGGAGGGGAGGACCCTCTACATCGCGGGCCAGACCGGTCACTACCTTGATCTCACCATCGACGATGGGCTCGTGGATCAGTTCGCACAGGCCTGCCGATCGGTGGCGCGGGTCATCGACGAGGCGGGGGGTGAGCCGGGTGATCTGGTGTCGATGACGATCTACACCACTGAGATTCAGGGATACCGGGACAATTTGGAGCCTATCGGAGCCGCCTATCGGAAGACGTTCGGGAAGCATTTCCCCCCGATGGCCCTGATCGGTGTCTCCGAGCTGGTCGACCCCAAAGCAGTGGTGGAGCTGGTCTGCGTGGCCGTCGTACCGACTTGATTACCGGCCGACTTTGCCCTCGGCCAGCCCTCAGTTACCGGCAACAGCCATGTCTCGCGTTCTCACCGCCTCGGGCAAACAGACGCCGGTCGGCCGGAGTTACCGCTCCACAGCGAGCGGCGGGGCCTCTTCGAGGATCTCCAACAAGCGGTCCACGTCAGCTTCGTCCTGATAGATCCCGAATCCGATGCGAAGCCGGTCTTCCCGGTAGTCGGTGATCACATCCCTGTCGTGAAGCGAGCGATAGGTCTCACCGGCGTTCTCCGAACGAAACGTGAGGAAGTTGCCCCGTTCGTGGGGCTCTGGTGGCAGAATCTCACCGAGCTTGGGGTCCCCGGCGAGGAACCGCTCTTGGAGACGGGTGGCGTGGGAATGGATCTGGGCAACGGTCACACCCTCGGACTCGAGCCACGCCAGGACCGCAGCGAGCCGATAGATCCCGGATGGGTCATAAGTGGCTCCGGCGAACCTGGAGCCGCCCTTGGCATAGGGGACCTGTTGGCTGACCCCGGTCTCGAGTTGGCCAAACCCGGCGTACCACCCAGTGTCGACTGGTCTCGGCCCATAGCTCGAGGGCACGTGGAGAAAGCAAGCTCCCTCACCTGCCATTGCGTACTTGTAACCGCCGGCCAGGTAGAAGACCCGGTCTTGGATGGCACCGAGGTGGGTGGGTCGGGCCATGAAGGCGTGGTAGCCGTCGATCACGATGAACGTGCGGTTCTCGGGTACCGACGACACGATTTGATCGAGGTCGGGCACGGCGAACCCCGAGTCGAAGAACACCTGGCTCAGATAGATCAGGTCGTGGGCTCCGGCTCGCGTCTCGCGGGTGAAGCGAAGGGCGAAGGTGTCGAACGGCTCGGCCGTGATCCGGTCGACGATGGCGAGTCCTGCCTCCTCCCACC
>CAZRID010000117.1:0-8912 GCA_964600055.1 uncultured Acidimicrobiaceae bacterium | reverse complement strand
CCACAGCCAGCCCGGGAAACACATGGCCTCCCGTGCCGGCGGCAGCGATCAGAAAGGTCATGTCTTTGGCTGGACTCCGGCCTGGGCGATGTTGACCAGGATGCCGAGCGCCGCCATCGAGACGATGAGGGCGGTGCTCCCGAAGGAGACAAAGGGCAGGGCGATACCCGTGATCGGGAGGACACCAAGCACGCCGCCGATGTTGACCAGCGCCTGGAACGACAGCCAAGCGGTGAGGCCTGCGGCGACCATCCGACCGAAACGATCCGGCGCCCGGGATGCAACCAGCCAGCCGGCGAGGGCGAGGACGACAAACAAGCCGATCACGGTCAAGGCCCCGATGAGACCGGTCTCCTCACCGATGATGGCGAAGATGAAGTCGGTATGGGCGTTGGGCAGGTAGAACCAACGGGCCCGGCTGGCGCCGAGGCCGACGCCGAAGATCCCGCCATTGGACAGGGCGTAGTAGCCCTGGATCAGCTGGTAGCCCTCGCCACTGGCGTTGCCCCAAGGGTCGAGGAACCCCACTATCCGGTCCACCCGATACTGGTCGCTGAACGCCAGAACCGACGTGGCCGCTACGACCAGGACCATGAGGAAGAGCACGTAGCGGAAGGGGGTGTCGCTGGCCAGGATCACGGCCATGGCTGCGGCCCCGATGATGATGGTGGTCCCCAGGTCCGGCTGCATCATGACCAGAGCTCCGAGAATTCCCACCGTGAAGACCACCGGCACCAGGAAGTGCCCAAAACTGGTCAGCAGCTTGTGCTTCCGCTCCAGGAGATAGGCAAGGACGAATACCACGGACACCTTGGCCAGGTCCGACGGCTGGAAGCTGAAGCCCGCGATCGGCAGCCATCGTCGGGCACCGCCGGCCTCCGTGCCCATGACCAGGACGGCCACCAGACACCCCACCGTGGCCAGAAACCCGGGCACGGCGAGTTTGCGATAGAACCCATAAGGGATGCGACTCGTGACGAGCAGGGCAACCGTGCCGATCCCTACCCCGATGAGCTGTCTCTTGAAGAAGTAAAACCGGTCCTGGGCCTGGTCGATGGCCACGGCTGATGAAGCCGACTGGGTGGCGCCAAGACCGATCACGACCAGGACCACGGCCAGGACCAGGAGAGTGGTCGCTGTCCGGTTGTTGACCTTGAGTCGCTCGGCGCGGTCGCGCGCAGCCGCCCGAACTCTCGCAATCGATGTGACGTTCGCGGTCATCAGTGCTCTCCCCCGGTGATCTCTCTTGCCAATTGCGAGAACCTGTCGCCGCGCTCGCCGTACGAGCTGAACTGGTCGAAGCTGGCGCATCCCGGGGCGAGCAGGACCGTGTCGCCTGGCTCGGCCAGCTCGGTTGCCATCTCCACCGCATGCTCGAGGGTGCCCACAAGATGCCCCCGGGCACCTGCGGCCTCGACCAGGGACGCCCCGGCGGCCCCGATGCCGAGCACCACCCGGACATTGGGCTCGAGGGCCAACGGCGCGACGTCGAGGCCCTTCGCCAGGCCACCTGCGATGAGCACTACAGAATCATGGGCGCGGATCGAGGCGAGGGCGGCGTGGGGGTTGGTCGCCTTCGAGTCGTCGACCCAGGTCACACCGTGGCCTCGGGCAACCGTCGTCCTTCGATGGGGCCCCGGCGTGAACGACTTTGCCGCCCTGATCACGCCTTCGGGGTCAGCACCCATGCGGAGGGCGAGGGCCGAGGCGGTTGCGATGTTGACCAGGTGTGTCGGGTCGTCCGAGGTCAGGTCGCCGATCGAGATCGACAGCTGACCGATCACTAGATGCCCATCGTCCACCCCTCCCCCTCCGGATGGGAGGTGCAATCCCGATACGGGGAAGAGCTCGCTTCGTGCGTCTGAGACAAGTGAGGTGGCCCCTTCGTCGTCGGCGTCGTAGACCAGCAGGTCCTCGCTGGTTTGATTGAGGTAGATCCGGGCCTTGGCGGATTGATACGAGTACTCGGAACCGTGCCAATCGAGATGATCCACGGCAACGTTGGTTATGGCCGCGGCCGTGGGGTGAAAGCTCTCGCAGAACCTCAATTGGAAGCTGGACACCTCGACCACGACCGCCTCGTGGTCCTCGTCGACATGGTCGGAAAGCGCCGATCCGATGTTTCCGGTGGCCGGGGCGTCGATTCCTGAGGCTTCGAGCATCGCCGCTGTCGCCTCGGTCACCGTGGTTTTGCCGTTGGTCCCTGTGATCGCTGCGACCGGTATGTCCAGATGACGCCAGGCAAACTCGATCTCGCTCCACACCGGAAGACCCCACTCCAACGCCTCGACGATGGGGAGCGCTCGTTCGGAGAAGCCAGGGCTGGTGATGACCAGGTCGATCCCGTTGAGCAGCACCGGGTCCCATCCACCACTCGCGACCGAGAACCCCTGTTGGAACGCCTCGAGCGAGCTCTCCTCGGCGTAGACGGCCACGGCCATGTCCCGCGCCCTCGCCAAACGGGCGGCGGCCAGACCGGAAACACCGGCGCCGAGGACGAGGACACGGTTCACAACAGCCCTTCCACACTGAGAAAGTCGCCGTAGAAGAACCCGAGCCCGAGCGCCACCCCGAGCCCGGTCAGGATCCAGAACCTGATCACCACTGTCGTCTCCGGCCATCCCCCGAGGTCGAAGTGGTAATGAAGCGGGGACATCCGGAAGATTCGCTTGCCAAAGATCTTGAAGCTGGCCACCTGGAGGATCACCGAGATCGTCTCGGCCACGAAGATCGCTCCCAGCACGACAAGGAGGAGATTGGTGTTGGTGAGCAGCGCCAGAGCAGCCAGCAGGCCACCGATGCCCTGGGCCCCGACATCGCCCATGATGATCTTCGCCGGTGGTGCATTCCACCAGAGAAAGCCGAGGATGGCGCCGAACATGGCTGCCGAGATGATCGCCAGCTCGAGTGGATCGACTGCGTCGTACACCTCCGGGTTCCTGAACTGCCAGAAGGCGATCACGGTGTAGGAGGCGACCACCAGCGCCGAGGAGCCTCCGGCCAAGCCGTCCATCCCATCCGCGAGGTTCACCCCGTTGGCGGCGCCGGTCAGCATGATCAGCACCCAAACGACGAAGAACGCTCCCAGGTCTATTCCCAGCGGCCGGACAAAGGAGATCTCGGTGACCACCCCGGCCATCGATGCGCCCCAGGCGAACAGGGCGGCGATTGCCAGCTGGCCCCCGAATTTGGCCGACTTGGACAATCCGAGACTGCGCTTGTTGGAGTACTTCGTCCAATCGTCGAGCAAACCGACAACTGCCATCCCGGCCAGGGCGAAGACAGCCAGGACGCCACCCGACCTGAGCGGCTGGAACTCGAAGGCGATCTCGCCCGAGGGGGCAACCAGCCGAACGTGCGAGAGCACATAGCCAATGATCGCCGCCGAGACGAAGACGACACCACCCATGGTCGGCGTGCCTTGCTTGTGACCGTGCATCCCGGCGATCTCTTCCTGGATGAACTGCCCGATCTCACGCCGTCGAAAGACTCTTATGGCGTACGGGGTGCCGAAGATCGACACCGCGAGCCCTACCGCTGCTGCAATCAGAAGTGAGATCACTGAGACATGCTCCCTGAATCCGGGGCGGAATCAGCGGAACCAAGACGCGAAGCGAGAATCTCCCTCGCCACCTGACGGTCGTCGAAAGGCAAGATCCGGTCGCCGATCTCCTGGCCGATCTCATGGCCCTTGCCCAGGATCAGGACCACGTCACCCGGTTCGGCCGCAGCGATGGCATGCTCGATGGCACGATGCCGATCGACCTCCAGGATGATCTCGGCGTCCTCGTTGGCACCAGCGGCCACCTGGCTGATGATCTGATCGGGGTCCTCGGACCTCGGGTTGTCGCTGGTGAGGACCGCCAGGTCGGCCTCTCCGGCCGCCTGTCCCATCAGAGGGCGCTTGTCGCGATCACGATCGCCGCCGGCGCCGACCACGGCGATGACCCGGCCGGCACCGACCGCCCTCGCCACCGAGATGGCCTCATGGATCCCGTCGGGTGTGTGTGCATAGTCCACGATCACATGGATCGCATCCTCCCCCGAGACCTGCTCGAATCGACCGGGAACACCACCGAGCTCGCCGAGGCCTAGAGCCACCTCGTCGGGGCCCAGGCCAAGGGCGAGACAGCAGCCGACCGCCACCAACACGTTCTCGACGTTGAAGGACCCGACGACGCCGGACCGGACCGGAATCGTGCCTTCGGGGGTCACCAGGTCAAAAGTGGTGCCCTGGAGCGATGTCTCGACATTCTCGGCCCGTACCGAGCCCTCGGCGCCGACGAGGATCGTCGGCATCGTGACCCATGCCGCGATGTCGGCCCCGACCGGGTCGTCCACATTGATCACGGCGGTGCCGACCTCGTAGTCGCGGAACAGACGCTCCTTGGCGGCTCGGTACGAATCCATCGTGCCGTGGAAGTCGAGATGGTCCTGAGTGAGGTTGGTGAAAGCAGCTACCGAAAACCGGGTCGCCGAGACCCGATTCATCTCGAGAGCGTGAGAAGAAATCTCCGCCGCGATCACCTCGGCGCCTAGTTCTCGCATCCGGGCGAGCAGACGCTGGAAGTCCGTGGCCTCGGGGGTGGTCCGCACCGATGGGATCACGGTTGACCCGACCCTCGTCTGGACCGTGCCAATCAGCCCGGCCACCCGGCCGGCCGAGGCGAGCAAGGACTCGATGTAGTGGGTGACCGTGGTCTTGCCGTTGGTCCCGGTGACTCCGACCACGGCGACGTGGTTTGAAGGGTCACCGTGTACCTGGGCTGCCATGGCTCCCATGGCGGCTCTGGTGTCATCGACAACGATCTGGCTCGCGTCGACCGGCATCGGATGCTCGATTGCCACCGCCGGCGATCCCGATGCCACGGCCGTCTCGACGAAGGCGTGACCATCGTGCTGCGCTCCTCGAACCGCCACGAACAGGACGGCGGGGCCGGCGGCGCGCGAGTCGTGGGTTACGTCTGCGAGCCGAACGTCCGGGTCCCCGGAGACCTTTCCACCGACGCGACGTGAAACCTCGCCAAGGGTGCTACCCACCACTGGCATCGGGTGTCACTCCGAGTCGGTGCAGCGCCTGCTCCATGACTTGGGCAAATACAGGAGCGGCCGACTTGCCACCGGTCCGATACTTGTAGGAAGGGGCGTCGATCAAGACCGCCACAACGACCTTGGGGTCGTCCATGGGCGCCATCCCGACGAATGAGGCACGGGTGACCTCGGTGTACCGGCCGTCCTCACCGAGCTTGTTCGCAGTCCCGGTCTTTCCCCCGACCCGGTACCCGTCCACGCCTGCGGCCTGTCCGGTGCCTTCATCGACAACGTTGGCCAGGAGCGCTTGCATCAGCTTGGCCGTCTCCTCGGAGACGACCCGATTCGTCTCGAGACCGGTCACATCCTCGTGACCGTCGACGTCGGTCTTGGAGGCCACGATGTGAGGGGCGGTCCAGACACCGTCGTTGCCGATGGCGGCGTAGGCCGCCGCCATTTGCAGTGGCGTGGCCGCAACCGAGTAGCCGATGGCAGCCGAGGCCCAGCAGGTCTCGCATCCGGCCTCGAAGTTGAGCACCCCGGGTGCCTCGACCGAGTAGTCGATGCCGGTCTTGGAACCGAGCCCGAACTTCTCGATGTACGAGATCAGCCGATCCTGGCCCAGCTTCTCGGCGACGAGGATGGTGCCGACGTTGGACGACCTGGTGAAGATCTCGGCCACGGTCATATCTGCGGTCTCGTGCTCCTCGAAGTCCTCATAGCACCCGAACAGGTTGTCATCAGCCGAACGACATGCGTCGTCCCGCAGTTCCAGACGGTCGGCCACCTCGGGGATCACCGTCGTGGCTTTCACCTCTGCCTCCTCAATGGCGGCGGAGACCGTGATCAGCTTCTCGGTCGAGCCCGGCTCGTAGATCCCCCGCACGATGAAGTTGGAGAAGGCATGACAGGTGGGGTCCTCGTCGATGTCGCACGCTTCGTCCACGGTCTGACGGGTCTGTGGGTCGAACACGGGCGCTCCCGCCATCGCCAGGACGCCACCGGTCTCCACATCGAGCACGACTACCCAGCACGACTCGGACTCGGTGCGCTCCACCGCCGACAGACACGCTTGCTGGGCCTGATACTGAAGCGGCAGGTCGATCGTGGTGTTGAGATCGGTGCCGGGGACGGCGGGGACGATGTCACTGATCCCCTGGGGGATGATCCGTCCTTCGAGGTCACGCTCGAAGACCGCCTTGCCGGGGATCCCCCGCAGTTCGGTTTCGTATACGTATTCGAGGCCTTCCTGACCGTTGCCGTCGATGTCCACAAAACCGGTGACATGAGAAGCGACCTGGCCCGCGGGGTAGATGCGGGTCGCCTCGGGATGGGTGTACAGACCTCGAACCTCGAGAGCTGCGATCTGCTCGGCGAGGACCGGCTCCACCTGGCGCTTCAGATAGACGAAGTCCTTATCTGACGTGAGCCGCTCGTAGAGGAGGTCGGAGTCGACTTCGAGCAGACCGCCCACTTGTTGCGCCATCCAGAGCGGATCCTCGACCTGGCCCGGGTTGGCCCAGATGCTCTGTGCCTCGACGGTCATCGCCAGAAGCTCCCCGTTGCGGTCGTAGATCTTTCCCCGCTGCGGGGCCAGATCACGGGTGACCAGACGCTGGCTGAGACCCTGGTCGGCGAGGTCGGCGGCCTGCACCACCTGGACCTGAACCAGCCGATACGCCATGCCGAGCCAGGCGGCGACGAGAAAGAGGCCGATCAACGCCACACGCACCTTGGCGGGGCTGTATTTCTTGGCGGCCTTGGTGGCAGCCACGGTCTATGGCCCCGGCCGTGACTCCGGTGGTTCGGGGCAACCTGCCCCGTCCGTGAGCCCGGCTTCAGCGCGCCGTCGGGTCATCATTGCGTTTCCCCTTCGACTTCGACGGAGGCCACCGCCGGCCCACCGTCATCGAGGTCGACCAAAAGCTGCCGGGTATTCCCGGGAATGACTAGACCCAACTCCTCGGCCAGTGGCGCGATCCGGGCCGGGTTCTCCATACGGGCGATCTCGAGCTTCAACTGCTCGTTGACCGCTTCCTGTTCGGCGATCGACCTGTTGAGCTGGTCGAGCTCGAACGCGGACTTGTCGAGAGAGGTGCGGGCAAACCCCAACCCGAGGAATGCCACGACGCCGATGATGACCATGATCATCCACGGGGCAAGGGCCAGACGCTGCAGTCGCCGCCCCTTGAGGACCCTAAGGCTCTCCTCGGGCGCCTGTCGGCGGAGGGGACGGGCAGTTGTCATGCCGCCACCTTCTCCGCCGCCCTGAGCACCGCTGAGCGCGCCCGGTTGTTGGACTCGATCTCCTCAACAGACGCCCGGATCGGCTTGCGGGTCAGGATTCGCAGCTCTGCGCTGTTTCCGCATCCGCACACCGGAAGCTCCGGTGGGCAGGTGCAGCCTTGGGCGCCCTTGTTGAAGCGGCGCTTGACGATCCGGTCCTCCAGGGAGTGGTACGAGATGGCGAGTACCCGCCCCATGGGCTCGACGAGCTCGATCGCGCCGTCGAGACCGGCAGCAATCGCCTCCAACTCGCGGTTCACCGCGATCCGAAGCGCCTGGAAGGTCCGTCGGGCGGGATGTCCCGCCCGACGGCGGGCCGCAGGCATGGCCTCGGCGATGACGGTGGATAGCTGGCTGGTGGACTCATAGGGGCGACCGGCGACGATCGCACGGGAGAGGCGCCTGGCCAGAGGCTCTTCCCCGTAGCGCCGGATGATCTCGGTGAGACGGTCCTCGGGCCACTCGTTGACGATCTCGGCTGCGCTAGGGGCGGCGTCGGGGCCCATCCGCATGTCGAGCGGCCCCTCCAAGCGGTAGGAGAAACCACGGTCCGCCTCGTCGAGCTGGTGCGAGGAGACACCGAAGTCGAAGAGGACTGCGGAGATGGGTTGGTCGGTCACGTCGGTGACCAGGTCGCCGAGATCGGCGAAGTTGCCCTGGACCGCGAGCACTCCGAGCTCACCGGCGTTGGCCAGTGCCTCGGGATCGCGGTCTATTCCGATAACGGTCACATCTCCTCCGAACTCATCCAGCAAGCGGCGACTGTGTCCTCCACCGCCGAAAGTCGCGTCCACCACGACCCCCGGCAGGACGGGGGCCAACAGATCGACCACCTCCTGCTCCAGAACCGGCCGGTGATAATCCCGGTCTTGGTTGTTTCGGTTCTGGCTCATGGCCAGCCCCCCGGGCGCTGGTACCAAAGGAAGCGGGCGGAGTCAGGGGCCTTCCATTGGTTCCGGGGGGCTGGCGATGAACCAGCCACGTGTGTGCTTGCCCTACTCGTCCTCCTCGATGTAGCTCTCGTCGCCCGCGTCGCGGTCGGCGATGAACCTCTCCTTGTTCCAGAGCTCGACGTGGTCGTAGACACCGATCACGGCGACCTCGCTGGAGGCGGTGAGCTCGGCAAACTTGCGCAGCTCGGGCTTCACCAGCACCCGACCCGACTTGTCGACGATCTGCAGGTCGGCGCCCGAGAACACGGTCCGGGAGAATCGGCGACCGTTGCGGTTCTGGGGTCTCTCCCTCACCTCCGCCGCCCTTGCTTCGAACTCATCGGGCGGGAAGAGGAGGAGCTGACCGTCCTGGCCCTTGGCAAGGACACAACCGTCGTCGAGACGACGGCGAAAACCGGAGGGCATGACCACTCTGCCCTTCTCGTCGAGACTGTGGAAGTACTCTCCGAGGAACACTTCTTCTCTGCTCCGTCCGTTCTCATTGCTTGACCCCCTTCTCGCTGGGGTCCGACCATTGGTGGCCGGAGCCGCCACTATGACCCACTTCCCCCCACTTGTCAACCTTTTCCCCCACCCTGACCCATCTGGGCCGTGTGCAACGGGCCACCCCCACGGTGGGCGGGTGCACACGACACGTAGCAC
>CAZRID010000116.1:4208-8967 GCA_964600055.1 uncultured Acidimicrobiaceae bacterium | reverse complement strand
TTCTCTTTGCCCAACGCAGCCATCGACTCGAACAATGGGGGGCTGACCGAGGATCCGGTTACAGCCACCCGCAGCGGTTGCAGGCCCTTGCCGGTGCCGATCTCCATCTCCTCCAGCATCCCCCGCAGCGCCGTTTCGAGGTCGTCCGCGCTCCAAACCTCCATGCCGGCAAGACGTAGCAGTGCCCCGTCGAGGATCCCGGGGACGTCTTCCTTGGTCATCACCTTGTCCCACGATGTCTCGTCGTATTCCTCGAAGTCTTCGAAAAGGAACACCACCTGATCTCCCGCTTCGGGCAACAGTCGCGTCCTTTCCTGAACCAGATCGGACACCTGCTCGAATCTTCCCCACTCCTCCACAGTCAGCGGTCTGCCCACCGCTGATTCGACATGGGGCCTCACCGTCGCCCGGAACTCGGTGGAACCCAACGCCCGTATGTACTCGCCGTTGAGCCAACCCAGCTTGTCCGGGTCGAATATGGCCGGGTTGCTGGAGACATCGGCCAGATCGAATGCCTTGATCGCATCTTCCCGGGAGAAGATCGTCGTCTCGCCATCGATCGACCAGCCGAGCAGGGAGAGATAGTTGAACACGGCATCGGGGAGATACCCCTCGTGCCGATACGACGACAACGAAGTGGCCCCCTGGCGCTTGGACAGCTTTTTGCCGTCGGTCCCGAACAGAAGGGGGAGATGGGCATAGATCGGTTCGGTGCCACCGAGAGCCCTCGTCAACAGGATGTGCTTTGGTGTGGAGGGGAGCAGGTCCTCGCCGCGGGCGACATGGGTGATCTCATAATCGACGTCGTCGACCGTGGAAGCCAGGTGGTAGGTCGGAGTGGCGTCACTGCGCAGGATGACGAAGTCGTCGATGTCCCTCGCCTCAAAGCTGACCGAACCCCGCACCAGATCGTCGAAGACGACGCCCTGGTCCTGGGGAACCGCCATCCGGATCGCGCCGCTGGTGACCTGCGTATCGAGACGGCGGATGTAATGACCGGGATGCAGGCGGTCCTCTTGCGCCTTCCGGCGGAGGGCCTCCAACTCCGCTGGCGGGCGGTCGTCGTAATAGGCGGCGCCGGACTCGACAAGTGCCGTCGCGGCCTCCCGATACCGGTCGTAACGGTCCGACTGCCGGTATGTGCCGTGTGGCCCCCCGACCTCGACACCTTCATCCCAATCGAGCCCGAGCCAACGCAACGATCCGGTGATGTCGTCCTCGTACTCCGGAGTCGACCGTTCGCGGTCGGTGTCGTCGACCCTGAGGATGAACAGGCCGCCGTGATGACGGGCGAAGAGCCAATTGAAGAGAGCGGCACGAGCGGTGCCCACGTGGAGGTTGCCCGTAGGGGAGGGGGCAACCCGGACCCGCACGGTCACCGTTTGACCACCCGGTTGAGAAGGGTGCCGATGCCGTCGATCTCCACCTCCATGACGTCTCCGGGCTCGACAGCGCCGATACCCGATGGGGTCCCGGTGAGAATGACGTCACCGGGAAGAAGGGTCATCACTACGGACACATACTCGATGATCTCGGCAACTCCGAACACCATGTCCGAGGTGAACCCCGCCTGACGCACCTCCCCGTTGACCCGGCAGATGACGGCCAGCCTCTCCAAGGGGTCGAGCTCGGTCTCCATTGCCGGGCCCAGAGGGCAGAAGGTGTCGAATCCCTTGGCCCGGGCCCACTGCCCGTCCTTGCGCTGAAGGTCGCGTGCAGTCACATCGTTGGCCGCCGTGTAGCCCATGATGTAGGACGAGGCATCCTCTGCGTTGACGTAACGAGCCACCTTGCTGATAATCACCGCCAACTCGGCTTCGTGATGCACTTCGTTGGAGATCGACGGATAGACCACGTTGGCTTCGGGACCGACGACCGAGGTCGCCGGCTTGAGGAAGATCATCGGCTCCTCGGGGACATCGACATTCTGCTCGTCGGCATGGTCCACATAATTCCTGCCCACGGCGATCACCTTCGTCGGGAGGACCGGGGCCAGGAGATGAACAGCGTCCCAGGGAACGACGGTCTCGGTCGGCTCCCACGCAACGAAAGGTGAGCCGCGATATACGAGCACACCCTCGGCGTCGGCGACGCCATAGGCGATGTCATCTCCAGCCTTGAACCGAACGATCTTCATGTGAAGGTGGAAGCTAGTGGTGCTCACCGGAATGGGAGAGCGCCCACCGCACCTGCTCGGGCTTGTTCACGATGAGTTCGACGTCGACCTCGGAGACCGCGGTCGCCCCGGGCCGGAGATCGTGGCTCACGGCCTCGACCCATCGCTCCCGTCGCTCGATCACCTCGGGCTTGGCCTCGTAGCCGTAGCCGCAAAGTATGAGTGCTACCTCGAGGTCTTCGCTTGTCGGCCCTCGGCCCGCCGCAGCCGCCCTGGCCACCATCAACGCGCCGAGAACCAGTTTGAGGTTGGGATCGTCGCTGGGAAGGTCGGCTGTGTTGATGATCCGCATCGCCCATCCACCATCGGGAGCCGGCTGGCCGAACATCCCGCCCCTCGGTACCTCCTCAGGCGATGTGGGCACGCCGAGCCTGGCCGCGCGCCACGCTCGTGCGGGTGGCGGTTGTAGGACCGGCCGGGGCGCGGTCGCCTCGGTCAGCTCGATATTCGGCTGTTGGCCCATCAGACGAAGGTGAGCCAGTGGCGATACTCGGGGAGCTTGGCTGCAACCAGGTCGGAGAACAGATCCTGCGCCTTGCGGGTTATCAGCCCCGGCTCTCCGCTGCCCACGGGTCGGCCGTCGATCTCTCGCACCGGGGTCACCTCCGCGGCCGTCCCGGTCAGGAACACTTCGTCGGCCGTGTAGAGACTTCCGCGAGCAAGGTCGATCTGGATGACCTCCATCCCTTCGTCCTTGAGCAGGTCGATGACCGAGTTGCGGGTGATGCCCTCGAGGATCCCTGCGGACACAGGTGGGGTGTAGACCACACCGTTGCTAGCGATGAAGAGGTTCATCCCGCTGCCCTCGGAGATCGACCCGCCGTCGTTGAGCATGATCGCCTCGTCGAACCCGTTGCGCAGCGCCTCCTGCTTGGCCAGGACCGAATTCAAATACCCGCCCGAGCCCTTGGCCGTCGGGATGAAGCTGTTGTGTGAGATCCGCCGCCAACTGGAGACCATGGCGGTGATCCCGTTCTGGACACCGTCTTCACCCAGGTAGCTGCCGAGGAAGAATGCCGCCATGTAGTTGTGGACCGGGCTCGACGCCGGATTGATGCCGATCTTGTCGGCGCCATAGAAGACAAAGGGCCGGATGTAGGCCGATTCCAGGTCGTTGACCCGTAGCAATTCGAGACAGGCCTCGTCCATCTCCTCGGCGGTCTCCTTCATCGGCAGCCCATAGGCGCGTGCGGAGGCTACGAGCCGGACCATGTGCTCGTGGAGTCGAAATACGGCGGTTCCCTCGGGTGTCTTGTAGGCACGAATGCCCTCGAAGACACCGGTTCCGTATTGAAGGGAATGTGCCAGGAAGTGGACGGTCGCGTCGCCCCAATCGACGAACTCGCCGTCACTCCATATCTTGGATGCCGGTTCCATCGCCAAGAGGCTAACTGCTGGACAGAAAAGCGAAACCGTCGGGAGTATCTAGGCTCGCCGGACATGCACCGTCTGGTCGCTTCCTTCTTCGGCTCGGGCCTGCTGCTGCGACGGATCAGGGGATCGGATGCCGGCTCGGGGACCGTTGGAGGTCTTCTCGCACTCCCGATCTCACTCTGGCTCGGCTCGAGATTCGGTTGGCCAGCTCAGCTGGTCGGGGCCGCAATCCTCACTCTTGGCGCTCTCTGGTCTGCAAGACCACTCGCCGCAGAGGTCGGAGACGCCGGCTGGATCGTGATCGATGAGGCGGCCGGCGTCTTCATCGCCACGATCGGTCTTCTCGGGTGGCCTGCCATCATCGCATTCGTGGTCTTCCGGATCGCCGACATCACCAAACGACCGTTCCCCGGGGTTCATCAGGCCGACAGGCTGCCCGGCGCGGTGGGGATCACCATCGATGACACGGTGGCCGGGATCTACGGGCTGGCAATCGGCCACCTGCTCAACGCCACGGTCTTCTGACGATGATGAACCGAAAAAACATGAATATGGTCTCACCAGGAGGTAATTGACCCAATGGAATGGAAACCGAAGACGATCATCGTCGGTGTCGACGGCTCCGAGACCAGCACCAAAGCTGCGGAGGTCGCCACCGAAGTCGCCCGCTCATGGCAGGCAAAGCTCCTTCTCGTGACCGTGGTCAGACCACCGGAGGGTTGGTGGGGCATCGGCGGGGCTCCCCCTTCGCCCGAAGCACTGTCGGCCGCCCTGGTCGAAGGCCAGGAGCAGATTTTGAAAGAGACTGAGGAGCACCTACCCCTGGAAGGAATCGAGTACGAGACGGTTCAGGAGCTGGGTGACCCCACCTGGAAGCTCATCGACCTGGCCGAGGAGCGCAACGTCGATTTGATCGTCATCGGCAAACGCGGAGCAGGGCTCGCCGAGCGAGTGATGCTGGGATCGGTGGCAGATCGTCTCTGTCATCACTCCCCGGTCCCGGTGCTGGTGGTGCCTTAGCCGCGGCCGTGGCCCGCAAGGGCCGGAGGGGGACTCTTCAGAATCCCCCCTCCCGGCTAGCGCCGGACTCCCCCCTACGGGGGGAGAAACAGAAGCCACATTTCCTCCCCCGTAGGAGGAGATGGCCCGCAACGGCCGGACTCCCCCCTACGGGGGGAGAAACAGAAGCCACATTTCCTCCCCCGTAGG
>CAZRID010000116.1:0-4108 GCA_964600055.1 uncultured Acidimicrobiaceae bacterium | reverse complement strand
AACGGCCGGACTCCCCCCTACGGGGGGAGAAACAGAAGCCACATTTCCTCCCCCGAAGGGGGAGATGGCCCACCAGGGCCGGAGGGGGTTCTGCGTCGGCTTGCCGGGGGACACCTCGTTCTACCATCGCACGGTGCCCACGATCGCAGTGTTGCCAGTCAAGTCATTCCGACTCGGGAAGGGTCGGATGGCCGAGGAACTCGCACCTGACTCCAGGTCCCGACTTGGTCAGGGTCTCGCCGAGCGAACGGCAGCCCTGGCCGTCGAAGCCGGCATGGTCCCGATCCTCGTCGCCGGTGACGCCGAAGTTGCCGGTTGGGCGCTCGAGCTGGGTTTTCCCACGATCCCCGACCCGGGCGGCGGCTTGAACGACGCGGCTGCGGCCGGGGCCCGATGGGCCGACGCCTCAACAAGCAGGTGGCTCGTCCTCCACATCGACCTCCCACTTCTCACCATTGACGAGCTCGAAGAAGTCACAACGGCCCTGACAACTGGATGGGTGATCGCCCCCTCGGCCGATGGTGGCACCTCCGCTCTGGGCGGGAGCGGTGAGGCCTCGTTCTCTTACGGGTCGGGGAGCTTTCATCATCATCTGGGCCGGTTCCCAGAGGCCCGCGTCATTTCGAGACTCGGCCTTCTCCACGATGTCGACTCGTTCGCCGACCTTGTTTCGGCCCGGCACCACCCGCTCGGAGTGTGGCTGGAACAGATCCGGTGACGGGACGATTCGATCCTTCGGTGCTGGCGCCCGCTCCCGCGTTGCGAGGCCAGATCCTCGAATGGTTGGAGGCAGGTCTCGCCGCCGTGGACCCGGAACGACTCACCGCCGAAGCCCTGACCGATCAGACCGGCC
Organism: uncultured Acidimicrobiaceae bacterium; assembly: GCA_964600055.1. Lineage (GTDB taxonomy): Bacteria > Actinomycetota > Acidimicrobiia > Spongiisociales > ZC4RG35 > JARDZU01. The sequence continues at coordinate 3,255 of CAZRID010000116.1, read as the reverse complement.
TCGAAACCATGGTCATTGCCATCGGCAAGGCCGCGCCGGCCATGGCCCGGGGGGCGGCTTCGGTCCTGGACGTTGTGGGTGGGATCTGCGTATCGGATCACAGAGAGCGGGCACCGGAGGCACTCGTCTTCCTCGTCGGGGATCACCCGGTGCCCGGCCCGGCCAGTCTCGAGGCGGCTTCTGCGGTGCTCGCCGCGGTGCGAAATGCCCCGAAGTCGACCCGGCTCATTGCCTTGATCTCGGGTGGCGGATCGGCGCTGTGCGAGATGCCACGGGAGGGAGTGCCACCCGGGTTTCTTTCCGCAGTGAATCGCACCTTGATCGCCGGTGGCGCCGACATCGAGGAGATCAACCTGGTGCGAGCTCATCTGTCTGGGATCAAATGCGGCGGCGTCTCGCGAGCAGCGGGACGCCCCATCGACACCTATGTCATTTCCGACGTGGCCGGAGCGTCTCCCGGCGTAGTCGCCTCGGGACCCACCGTCCCCCGACCGCCCGATCCCGGGGCAGCGGCGGCGATCCTGCGACGGTTCTCGATCGATGTGTCGGCCGATGTGTTGGCTGCGATATCGGTTGAGTCACCGTCGCAACTGATGCCCGACGTCACCCTCCTCGCCGATGGTCTCGACGCCGCCCAAGGGGTGGCGGCGATGGCCCCAACACCAGTCGAGGTGCGGTCAGAGTGGTTGGCCGGCGAGGTGGAGGATTGTCTCGACCGGTTCATCGTGGGGGCCGGGCCAGGCGTGACCATCGGTGTCGGAGAGACCGTTCTCGAGGTCGGCGGCAGCGGCAGGGGTGGGCGGAATACCCACGCTGCGCTGCTCGCCGCCAGTCGACTGGCTGGCTCCGATGAAGTCTTCACCGCATTCGCCACCGATGGCGTCGACGGCACGTCCGGCTCCGCCGGCGGCATCGTCGACGGCTCGACTATCTCACGGGGGGGTGATCCGGGACGGGCCCGGGCAGACTTCGATTCGGCCACATATCTGGCGTCTAGCTCCGACCTGTTGAAATGCCCGCCGACAGGGACGAATGTGTCGGACATCTGGATTCTCTGGCGCTCCAACGCGGGGCTCAACGTAGAGTGATCTGACCGAGAACGGGAAGGTATGGAAAAGACGCTCGTGATAACCGGTGGTACCGGTGGTCTTGGCACCGCCCTGGTGCGACGCCTCGTCTTCGAGGACTATCGGCTCGCCGTCACCTATCTCATGCCCGACGAGGCGACCCAGTTCGAGGAAGAATTCGACATCGACGAGGACCGGCTGCTCCTGGTTCGTGTCGACGCCACCAACGCCGAGGCCGTCAACAGCTTGATGAAGAATGTGGCCGACCGATGGGGCTCGATCCACGGTCTCTGCTCGCTGGTGGGTGGCTGGGCCGGTGGCCGCGACGTTGCGGAGACCGATGACCTCAGATTCGAGAGAATGGTCGATCTCAACCTCCGCTCGACGTTCTACGCAGTCAGGGCCGTCGTGCCCTATCTGGTCGAGACCGGTTGGGGCCGGATCATCACCGTCGGGAGCCGCGCCGCGGTCGACTACCCGACGGGGCAGGCGGCCTTCAACATCTCGAAGTCGGGGGTGGTGGCCCTGACCAAGTCGGTGGCCCAGGAGCTGGAAGGGACGGGGGTCACCGCCAATGTCCTGATGCCCTCGGTCATCGACACCCCGGCCACCAGACAGACTCTTCCCTACGCCGACTATGTGACCTGGCCCACACCGGACGAGATCGCAACGGTCGCCCACTTCCTGCTCAGCGACGACTCCGGGGTCATCAACGGGGCCGAGATCCCCGTGTACGGCCGGGCCTAGTGGGCGTTTCCTCCCTCTGCGACCCGGGGCAAGAATTCCCCCCTCCCCGGCTGCGCCGGTACTCCTCCCTCCGGGGGGAGAAATGTCAGAACAGCTCGATCCACTCTCCGTGGGGGTGAGCCTGGCCGACGCCTCTCGGGCCCGATCCATCGTCGATTGTCAACCGGGCCCAGTCATCTATCTTGTCGATCGCCTCCATCGAAACCCGGAATACCGGCCGCACCATGCGGGCCGCTTCGGCGATCGCATCGAGCTGGTCCCGCTGCTCCGCACTGAACTGGATCAGGGTGAAGGAGTTGGCCACCACCACTGGATCGCTTTCGGGTAGACCTGCCAGGACACCGGGCAGGGTGACCAGAGCGTCTCCGGCGACCATCTCCAGGTCCATGGTCGCCACCAGTGCCAGAGCCGCGCGCAACCGGGCCCGTCGCTCGGTGTGCTCGGGCCAGATCAGGGCGTCGAGCCAGAGCCGTGCGTCATCGTCAGCAGGGTCGATCGGGTTGAGGTCGAGCCCGACGCGATGTTGGATCTCTATGTCTCGAAGCCGGGGAATCGCCCCTCGAGACTCTGCCGAAAGCACCACCGGCGAGTCCGGGCCCCATTCCTGCTCGCCGAGGTGATAGTGAAATCGATCGAGCCCCAGGTTGAGCCCGGCGCTGGTCCCGATATCGATCAGGTGGAATCGGTCGAACGGGGACATCATCACCAGCGGGAGCAGGGCGACACATCGCCGGCACTCGTTGGTCTGGGTGTAACGGGTGTTACCAATCTCGACGATTTCGTCTTCATGCCCGCGGACGAAGTCCCCAAAGATCGGCCCAGAACCCTCCAAGGGGAGCGGCTCCTCGGTCAGCGACGGGTAATACGCGGCGAGCTCGGGGCCCCTGCCCGACATCAGCAGGAAATGGACTGCGCCGAAGACCAGGTTGGCCTGAGGCAGATGATCGACCCGGCCCATCACCCGCAACAGCTCGGGATCATCGGCGATCACCTGGACCAGGTGGTGATACAGCGGTGATCCATGAGTGTGTCGGCCCCAAGCGAGCATCGCCTCCGGAGTCGTGGTGATCAATGGACCCCTCGCCGATACGAGGTGGCCAAGGCGTCGGCGTACTCGTTCCAGCGGTTGCCGATGTGCGCCTTGATCCATTGGATCGTCACCCCGGGGCGCTGCTTGTACAGGGCGTGTGCCTCCTTGACGAGGTCCAGGTTGGCGATCGGCCCCGGCGACTTCTTGGTCCAGCCTCGAGCCTTCCATCCGTCGGCCCAATTGGTGACGATGTTCACGATGAGCTGGGAGTCGGTGTAGACGGTCATCGTGGTGTCAAGGGGGAGCATGCCCAGCCCCGCGATGAGAGCAGTCAGCTCCATCTTGTTGTTGGTGGTGTGTGGCTCTGAGCCGTGGGCCTCGTCGACGACCTCCCCGGAGATGACGTAGACC
>CAZRID010000115.1:0-9073 GCA_964600055.1 uncultured Acidimicrobiaceae bacterium | reverse complement strand
TGAAAGTCCTCCGGGTTACAAGCGTGTAACTCCGCCGTTGTGAGCAAGCTACCCCTCCGGAGAGGCCCGTGTCAACGTAATCTGTGGATAACTGTGCTGGCCCCGATCAACAGGGTGCCGGGAGATCACCCGTCTGAGGGGTCGCCACCAAGGAAATCTTCGATTGTGGCCTCTTCGAGAAACTCGCGAAATCGGGCCACCTCGGCCTCCTCGTTCTCCTCTTCCTCCTCGAAGACCACCCCGGCGTCGTCGAGAACCCCGGGCAGGGCGAACACCGGGGTGCCGGTCCGCACCGCCAGGGCGATGGCGTCAGAGGGCCGGGACGACACATGCACTTCCCGTCCGGAGATATCCAACGACAGGTCGGCATAGAAGACGGACTCGCGCATCTCGGTGATCACGACCCGAACCGCCAATGCGCCCAGTGCATCGATCACCGACCGCATCAGATCGTGGGTGAGCGGACGGGGAGGAGTCACCCCCTCGAGTGCGGTGGCGATGGCCGTGGCCTCGGAGCCCCCGATCCAGATCGGCAGATAGCGGGTCCCCTCTGACTCGCGAAGGAGGACTATCGGCTGGTTCGATGGAAGCTCGACTCGGACCCCCACCACATCCATCGCGATGAGTGCTTCTTTGGCCGCCATGATCTCAGGTTATCACTGGCCCGATTCATGCCAACAGGTCAGTTGACCATCCCCAGTGACCTGGCCAGGGCCTTGGGGTCGTTGACGAACGCCTCCATATCGAGGAAGGCCCATATCGATCTCAGGTTCCTATAGAGCCCCTGCCAGTCCATCCCGTATCCGACCAGGTACTCGTCTCCGACCTCGAAACCCCGGTATTCGATCGGAACGTCTGTCACTCTTCGTGCTGTCTTGTCGACGAGCGAAGCGGTCGCCACACTGCGCGCTCCCCTATCCATCACCATACGTCGGAGGACGGAAAGGGTGAGACCTGTGTCCGTGATGTCTTCGACGATGACCACATCGCGGTCGAACATTGGCGTCGAGACGTCCATGGCGATGCCGATCCGCCCGCTCTCCCCGAATCGATTCAGCCCGAGGAAGTCGATCTCCGATCTCAGGTCGACGGAGCGGATGAGGTCTGCCGCAAAAGGCACCGAGCCGGTCATCACAACCACGAAGAGCGGATCTCGTCCCTCGTAGTCCTCGGTGAGTGCCTTCCCCAGCTCATTGACACGAGACCGGATGTCGGATTCGGCAACGACCTCCACGGCGTGCTTTGTCATCCGGTTTCGAACGCCCGATCCAGCCAGTACATCATCGCCTCCAGGACTGTCTGTGGCCCCGGATCGGCGTTGCGTGTCACCTCGATGATGGGTGGGGGCGTTGGTTCCGGTGTGTCCACCAGCGGAGTCGGGGTCTCCAGCATCAGACCCTGACTGGCCAGATGCACGTACGTCTCCATATTGCCCAGGGCAACCAGTGGCCCCGGTGACCTCCGGCCCTTGAGGGCGACATACGGCGTTCCGAGCGCCGCGTCGCCGTAATAGCTGAGCTCGTCGAACCCGTAGTCGAAGAGCTCTGTCGCGTCTGCGAAATGGGCTCTCTCGCCGTCCGATCCGAGAACCACTGCGTACAACCGTCGTCCGTCACGCTCGGCGGTGGCTACGAAGGTGAGCAGCGCCCGACTGGTGAACCCGGTCTTGACCCCGAGGGTGCCCGGGTACCAGGACAGCAGGAGGTTGGTCGAGCTTCCCCGTCTCGGGGTACCATCGGGAGCAGCCGGGAAGACCAGGGTCTTCGCCCGGACCGCCTCGGCGAAGTCAGAGTTTGCCATTGCCACCCGGGCCAACTCGAGCAGATCTCTCGAGCTGGAGTAGTTGCCCGGCGCATCGAGCCCGTGGGGGTTGGCGAACGAGGTGTGGGTCAGTCCGAGGTCTGCGGCCCGCTGGTTCATCAGGGCCACGAACTCCTCGACCGAGCCCGAGATGTGCTCGGCAATGGCGGTGGCTGCATCGTTGGCGGAATGGATCATGAGCGCCTTGAACAGCGCACCCATCTCCAGCGTCTCCCCGGCCACGAGGTCGATCTCCTTCTCCCCGGTGGCGGCGGCCCGTTCCGAGACGGTCACCTGCTCGGCCGGGAAGGAGCTCTCCACCGTCAACAGACCTGTCATGATCTTGGTCACCGACGCTATGGATCGCTCCTCGTCGGCGTTGAACTCGGCGATCACAACATCGGACGACTCATCGTAGAGGATCCACGAAGCGGCAGTGATCTGTGGCGGATCGGGGGCGGGGAACGTCTCGAGAACGGGCGGCTGATAGGTGAATGGAGCCGCAAGGGCCGGAGTGGCCAGCAGCGAGATGGCGAGCGCAAGCGGCCAAATGGCCCGGAGCAGACGTTTCATGACGTGATTTGTGTTTTGAGTTCGTCGTCCAGCATGGCGCGGTGCATGGCTTGGACCGAACCCCCACTCAGCTCGAGGATGTCCCTGGCCCTGGCCCTCGCCTCTGCATTGTTGGCCCGCATCAACGGCGCCGTCAGCTGTCTGAGGAGATCCGCCTCACGGTCGACAGAGAGGCGGATGGCACGGAGATGTCGAGCCTCCAGACCTTGGTCCATGAGGCGTTTGGCCTCGGTGGCGACGATACCGGCTTCCGGGGCGAATACATCGGGCTCTCCGAGAGAGCGGATGACGCCAACCTCCAATAACTCCTCGAGCTGGGACGATGAGAGCCCGGACCGGCGCAGCAGGTCGTCGCGATTAAGCGGCTCCCCCGTCGATTCGAGCTTGGCGGCCGGCTCCGAGATCCTCGTGTTCAGATCCTCGCCGCGCTCCCAAAGGGTCAATTTCGACTTGATGACCTTGAGTGGCAGGAAATGGTCTCTCTGCTGCTGGAGTATGAACCGAAGCCGTGCAAGGTCCGCCTGGTCGAACTGCCGATAGCCACTGTCCGAGCGCCCGGGATCGATGAGGCCCTGGGACTCGAGAAACCTGATCTTGGAGACGGAAACGTCGGGGAAGTCGTCGCGGAGAAGGTTGATGACCTCTCCGATGCTGAGCGGCTGGCTATCGGTCATCGCCGCGGGCGACGACAAAGTGGAACCTTCCCACCAAGACCTCGTCCCCTGCCTCCAGGCTGGCCTTGTCGACCCTTGCGTCGTTCACGTAGGTCCCGTTGGTCGAACCGCTGTCCTCGACGATGAGTCCGTCGTCGGTCATCACAAACCGGCAGTGCTGGCGGGAGACGGTCACATCGTTGAGGAAGATGTCGCTCTCGGGGTGCCGGCCGACTGTTGTGTTTCCGGTCGGGAGGACATATGTCATGCCCGTCCTCGGGCCGCGTTGCACAACCAGCGCATATCCCCAGATACCCTCGAGATTGGAGGCCTCCTCGGGGCTGATGGGATGGTCGACCATGTCCTGGATCGGGACGTAGACGACCGTGGGGTCACTGTCGACCTCAGCTTGAGGTTCGGTCTGATCCCTCTCGCGGTCTCTCTCGTCGGTCATCGTGAGAGATGATAGGTAATCCGGGAATCTGAGCCGGCCACCTTCTATTCGGTTAGATCCCTGTAGGCGTCCGCATCGAGGAGGCCATCAGCCGGGATCTCCCCGTCGAGCTCGAGCTCCACGAACCATGCCTGCTCGTACGGGCTCTCGTTGACCAACTCCGGATTGTCGGCGACCGCCTGGTTCACGCTGGTGACTGTCCCGGCAAATGGCGCATAGACCTCACCTACCGACTTGGTGCTCTCCACCTCGACCAGGATGTCGTCCTTGGCCACCCGTGCCCCGATCTCGGGAAGCTCGACGAAGACCACATCACCGAGCTGATCCTGGGCGTAGTCGGTGATGCCGATCCGGACCGTTGAGTCTCCGATCTTGAGGATCCACTCGTGCTCCTCTGTGTAGAGAAGATCATCGGGTACCTGCATCAAACCTCCTCGGGGTCAGGCGTGGACTCTAACGCTGCGAGCTTGGCCCGACTGTCCCCGATGTAGAGGAGAGCGACGTACCAATAGAGGGCCAGGCTGATGACGCCCGCGATCAATGCCGCCGGCCGGAGGAGCCAGTCCATGAACCCGGCCGCCGCCAGATAGAACGACGGAATAACCCCGTAGAGCATGAAGGTGGCGACCTTTCCGAGGTATCTCACTTCGATGGTCCCCCCTCCCCTGAGCGCAAGGATGAGGGCCACGATCCCAACCAAGACTTCGCGCGCGATGAGCCCCCAGCCAAACCAGGCCGGCAGAATTCCGGCGATCAGCCCACCGATCACCGCCGAGGCGATGAGAAGCCGGTCGGCGACGGGATCGAGGACCTTGCCCAGCTCGCTGACCTGATTCAGCCTTCGGGCCAGATAGCCGTCGATCCAGTCGGTCCAACCGATGGCAAAGACCAGCCACGCCGCCGCCGCAACATCGTCCTTTGCGAGCAGCAACCACCAGAAGACGGGGATGCCGAGGAGGCGGATGAAAGAGACGAGATTGGGGATGGTCAGGATGCGGTTGCTGACGGCGGCATCGCTCACCGGGCGGAGGCTAACTGCCAGGGTCAGGGAGCCGGAGTCAGAGCGCCAGGGTCAGGGAGCCGAGGTCAGGTCCCCGATTCCGCCGAGGCGCCCCTGGAGGCCACCAAGGAGCGCATGGTTCTCGAAGTAGAGCCGATCGGAGCGGTAGGCCTCCACGATTTCGGGGTGATAGAGCACGAGATAGGGAAGATGCTCGGCCAGGGTCTTCTCCATCTCCCATAACGCGGTCTTCGCCTGTCCGAAGTCTGTGGCCCGCTCGTACCTTGCCAATTGGGCGTCGAACCCGGCATCTGCATATCCGGTGGAGTTGACGGCGCCGTCGGAGGCGAACAGCCACCGGTAGTAGTCGGGCATGGCCGGATTGCCCAGAGTCCAACCCAGGACATACATGTCGTACTGCCTGACGCCTGATTCGTCTACGTTGAAGGAGAGGTCGATGACGGTGTCGAAATCGGTTATCACCGGTCTGACGTCGAAACCGAGAGCCTGGAGTGTCGTCTCGATCCGCTGGGTGTAGTCGGGCCGGGCCGGGTCGTACTCGTCGCCGGGGGTGAGGATGGTCAGAGGTGCTGCAGGCCGACCATTGATGGCGAGGCCGGTGCCGGCGGTCAGAACCCCGTCGACCACCGATGGTGGCGTGGTCCAGGCATATCCGGCCCCCTCAAGGGCGGCGACCGCTCTCGCCAGCCGGTCGGAGAGCGCCCCGGCGAAGCTTTCGGCGATGGCCGTGGCTTTGTCCTCATCGAACCATTGCTTGTTCGCTGCGGAGAGCATCGTGTAGGCGGCAGCGGCGCCGGGCACCACCGACTCGGTCGCGGCCTCCCGGTCGAGGAGCAGTGCCACCGCCTGACGGAAGGCCGGCGTCGACATCGGCTCCCGGGTCAGGTTGAAGCCAAGATAACGAACCGAGTTCGCTGGGCTCTGCTCGATGGCCACTCCGGCTGTTGATTCCAGGGACGCCACACTCCCGACCGAGAGCCCATTCGGGCTCAGCACGGTGTCGACTTCCCCCGGTTCGAGGGCGGCTACCGCCGAGACCTCGTCCGGATAGATGGTGTATGTCACTTTGTCCGGAGCAAGCCGGGTATAGGAGGGGTTGGCCACAGATTGGATCCGGTCCTCACCCACGTTTGCGATCTGAAGCGGCCCACCGGAGACGTCGCCGGCGCCGTCCAACTCGTACACGGCGGCTGCCGAATCGAGCGGGTCGGTCAGTGGGGCCCAGACATGGGCCGGCATGATCGCGGCCAGACCGATGGCGTAGGGCCAGGTTCTTAGGCTCGGGCGCTGGCTGAGCTCAATCCGCAGTTGATTGTCCGATTCGGCCACGATCTCCTCGATCTCGGCCGGATAGGCAGCCCCCCAGCCACCTTCGAGATCGAGACGACGCAAGGTCTCGAAGGTGTAGACGACATCGCCTGCCGTCATCGGTACACCGTCTGACCAGGTCAGATCCTGGAGCTCGACCCGAACCCTCCAGCCATTTTCATCCCAGGTCGGTTCCACTGGATCACTGGTTGCGAGGTCGGGGACGAGGGCATTGGTGACCGGGTCGATCCCGTACAGGGCGGGCTTGGTGGGACCGAGCACATAGGCGTTCCATACCGTCGGTTGGTCACCGATGTACTCCCAGAAATTGGCGGTGGAGACGCCGGCGAGCAACCCGACCCGATACTCGAAAGGCTCAGGGGCCGTGGTTGTTGACGGTTCGATGGGTGCGGAGGCGTTGAGCGGCTGGCTCTCGGTGTCCGGCGGCGAGGTGATCTCGATAGCGGAGGGATCGCCGGGGCCGATCTGAGCCATCGCGGCGAGGGCGATGCCCAGCAGCACCGCGGTTGCCCCGATCGTCCTGAGCATCTTGTTTCGCAAGGAAGTGACCTCCCGATACCAGATCGGCAGGTCCCAAGGTGTGCTTTACGGATGATGTTCCCGGTGGATGGTTCCAGATTTTGGCTCAAGTTCTGTCATGCAGAATGCCGAATAGGTCAATAAGCACTCCTGGAGGGAGTGGGGGAAAACATGGGGAGGGATGTGTCATGGCATGCCAGGAAGCGCCTATGCACCTGGTCATTACGATTCAAGACGGGCTTGTCGACGACGATATGCGCCTGGGAGCGGCGGTCATCGTCGAGGTTGCGCAACATCGCCGAGACACCAAGGGTTGGCCCGAGGTGATGGTCGGCGCCCTTGTCGTGGCCCCGGACATGCCGGCAGGTGTGCCTGCGGTCTGGGCCACCACGGAGGACGGAGGATCGATCCTCGCCGTCGACGGCGCAGCGCGTGAGTACTCAACCTGGGACAGAGGCGACGGCCGGGTCTACCCGGAGGCCGAAGAGGCCAGACGCTGTCTTCCCGAGAACGAGTAGGGGCTTACTGGTCTCAGATCCCCCCTACTGGGGAGAAACGCGCGACACGTTTCCTCCCCCGGAGGGGGAGGTGGCCCGCCAGGGCCGGAGGGGGTTCTTGGGGCGTATGGAGTTGTTTAGATCCCCGACCCGTCTGTGTAGCCGGCCATGAGTGACGGCAAGCCAAGGCGGACCGCATCACTCGACGAACACGTAGTCAACGCCGACCGTGCTATACGTCCGTTCCGCCCGGTGATCACGGGTGAGCAGCCTTCGGCCCTCGGCCTGCGCCGCAGCGGCGACGAGGGCGTCATAGGTGGCGCCGCCGACCAGGCCAAGTTCCGCCATCCTGGACCAGAGGTCGCCTGCGTCGCTTGCGCCCAGCCAGCATCCTTCGGGAAAGGCCGAAGTGAGTACGTGGCTGGCCTGGTCGGGACGGAGCCGCAAGGGCAGCGGAAGACGAGTTAGCACCGAGTAGGTCTCGAACGCCGCATGTCCCGCCAATGCCGGTCTGAGCTCGAGGAGGGCACGTCTGCATGCTGCGTGTGCTTCATGGCTCGGGTCGAGCGAGGCAACGGCGACACTCGTGTCGCACGCCCAGCGATCAGCGCTGGACGTCATCGCGAAGCCGCCGCACGTCCGTGTCGGTGAGCACGACGCCCTCGACCTTGCCCAGGATCGGCAGGCCGTCGCTCATCTCGACAGATCGATCGCGCCGACGAACTGGTTCCAAACGCAACCCCGAGCCATCGGGGATGAGCTCCAGTTCGGTGTCTGGCCCCAGTCCCAGTGCGTCCCTGAATCGCTTGGGGATCACTATCCGCCCGACTCGGTCCATGGTCACCTGCATGGAGCCTATCCTACCATCGGCATCCCAAAATGGCATCGAGTTCCCAAGTCACGGTGTGGCTCCAAGGACTTGGGTTCTCTCGACGATCGTTCTCGCGAGGTCGGATCACAGTTGGCATATGACCCACTACTGCCTACCTTATTTTCGCCCTGGTACTGTCGAGATTCACGGGCTGTGGCGCAGCTTGGTTAGCGCGCTTGACTGGGGGTCAAGAGGTCGGAGGTTCAAATCCTCTCAGCCCGACGAGTAAACCCCAGGCGCTATCTGGGGTTTTCTCTTGTCAGCTTGTGCGTTGCGCAAACCGACGTCATCCACCTTGTGTGTCGCGGATCTGTTCGAGTAGTTCTAGGTTGGCCGGAATGAAGGCAGCTTCGTGCTCGCCCCTCACCTCGGCGTAGGTGTCGTCCCAGCTTTCGGCGCATTTCAGGTCCGCTATGGCCATATCGATCTCTTCTCGTTGCAGGGCGTCCACCGCGGCCATGTCCTCATCGTCCTGTTCGTCGCCACCGGGCTCAGCTTGCCTGTCAGTTTGGGAGCCGACGATCTCTGTCAGTCGCCGCTGGAACTTCCTCTTGGACGATGTCCAACATGCTCTTGCGAGACGCGAGCTGGAATCCGGCTTCTGCCATGCAGGCCGACCACTCCATATCAGCTTCCACGACTCGGGGGTCGGCGTCGACCCGTTGTCGCATCTCCTCCACCGCGGGCTGGATCTGCTCCCATAGCTCCTGACTTGCGCTCTGGTCGCCGTATTCGCCCTCAAATGCTTCTCCTTGACAGCCCGCCCCAAAGCCGACGTCCGATGTGTCCGTGGCGACGGATCCCCCTTGACGTCGATTTCGGCCCGCTGACCTTGCTCATCGCCATAGAGCGCCTCTTGCCACGCGCCACGCTCGGACTCAGACATGGTCGCCACTGTCTGCTCGTTGCCGTCCACGCACTCATCGGCGATGACGCCCCCACCGCCCTTGCTTAGCGCCGGCGTATCAGCCGACTGATACGGAAGCACTCCGGCGTCACGGCGTAAGAGCGGTTCTCATGCCAGGAGTCGGGCACTTCTTGATGATGGAGGATCCCGACACCTTCGATCGTCTGCTCGGTGAAACGATCGAAGATATGCGCGGAGACAATCGATCGAGGTGGTGAGCCATGCCCGAGATCACAATCATCCGGGCTGCGGATCGGGGTCGTTCAATTGATGCCGCGGAGCTAGTCATCGGGGTCGCCGGCAAGGACGCAGGACGAAGGCGCACCTGTTCGTTCATCGAGGACGAGGACGCAGCCAGCGCGGTCGAGGGCCGGCGAGACCGCCCAGCTATTTTGGCGACGGGCCACTAGCTAGTGCGGGAGCACCGCCCAGAGATCGGGTTCGAAACG
>CAZRID010000114.1:0-9077 GCA_964600055.1 uncultured Acidimicrobiaceae bacterium | reverse complement strand
CGCCCACGTCCACCATCATCACCACCCCTCGCGGGTCGGATGACGATGGGCTGAAGCGAACAGCTACACCCCACACGCCGACCCCAGCGGTCGGCGTTTCTCGTTTCTGAGGGCGATACCGACCACACCGGCGGGAAGGAATGCCCGAATGAGAAACGATCCCACGATCCACCTGGCTGTCCCCAAAGGACGGATGGAGGCTGGTGTCTTCAGTCTGCTCTCGGCAGCCGGCATCGAGCTTCATGTCGGCCAACGTGGTTATCGACCGGTTCTCTCCCTGCCCGGCTTCGAGGTGAAGTTGCTCAAGCCGCAGAACATCGTGGAGATGCTGGCCGCGGGGAGCCGGGACGTCGGTTTTGCCGGTGCGGATTGGGTGGCCGAGAAGCAGGCCGATCTCGTGGAGCTGCTCGACACAGGTATCGACCCGGTTCGGATCGTGGCCGCCGCCACCGAGAGCCTGCTCGAAGGCGGAGCACTCCCGCCCACCCATCTGGTCGTGGCCAGCGAGTACGAGAGACTGACGAAGGGATGGATCGTCGATCAGAGCCTCGATGCCTCTTTCGTGCACTCGTACGGCGCCACCGAGGTTTTCCCACCCGAGGATGCCGACATCATCGTCGACAACACGGCAACCGGTGAGACTCTGGCGGCAAATGGCTTGGTGGTCGTCGATGACCTCCTCTCCTCCTCGACCCGTCTCTACGCCAGCCAGGGCGCTATCGCCGACCCGGGCAAGAAGACAGCAATCGACGGACTGGTCCTCAGCCTTAGGTCGGTGCTCGAAGCGAGGAAGCGGGCCATGCTCGAGCTCAACGCCTCTCTCGAGGACCTCGACGCCATCATCGATGCACTGCCGAGCATGAGGGAGCCAACGGTGGCAATGCTCCATGGTGGGTCCGGCATGGCGGTCAAGGCCGCCGTGCCCCGGGGCGATCTCCCCCGCCTCATCCCCCTCCTCAAGCAACTCGGGGCGACCGACATTGCGGTCTCGAAGTTGGAGCAGATCGTCCCGTGAGCCTTCCCGGCACCTATGTCCCTCCGATGTTTGACCCTTCGATGGACCTCGACCTGTCCCGGAACGAGGGGCGAACCCGGGCCGACGAGCTCATCGCAGCCGTTTCCGACCCGAACCGGGCCGTGAGCCGTTATCCCGACATCTCGGGAGTCCGCTCCCGGCTCGCGGCCATCCACGGGCTCGATCCCGGTCAGATCCTGGTCACGGCCGGTGGGGACGATGCCCTTAATCGTTGCTTTCTGGCACTGGTCGGTGCCCGCAGGACCGCAGTCACCACGTACCCCACCTTCGAGATGATCCCCCGCTACGCCGAACAGAGAGACGTGGAACTGATCGAGGTGCCCTGGTGGACCGGGCCGTTCCCGGTCGAATTGGTGATGGACGCCGTGACGGAAGAGACGGATGCCTTGTTCCTGGTGTCTCCCAACAACCCGACCGGAGCGACACTCACCGGGACCGACCTGAAGCGAGTTGCCGCCGCCTTCCCCTATGTGGTGCTCGATGCTGCCTACATCGAGTTTGGCGACGAAGACCTGACCGCGACCGCGCTCGACCTGGACAACGTGCTGATGATCCGCACCCTGTCCAAGGCCTATGGGCTGGCAGGCCTCAGGGTCGGGTATCTGCTCGGGCCTCCGGGGATGGTGAGCCGAATCGGCGCCTACGGAAGCCCCTACCCGGTCGCCGCACTCTCCGCCTCCGTCGCCGAGACCCGGCTCTCCTGGCCCGAGTCCGAGATGACCGACTTCGTGGACACGATTCGGTCGGAGCGGGATCGGCTAGGTGAGAAGCTCACCGCACTCGGCACCCGCCCCCTTCCCTCTCAGGCCAACTTCGTCCTCACCGAGTGTGACGACGCCGACTGGTTGATGGCGGGCGCCAGGTCATTGGGCGTGGCGCTGCGCAAGTTCGTCGACCGACCTGGCATGGAGAACATGGTCAGGATCACCCTTCCCGGAGATGGCCAGGACTACGAGAGGCTGGTCGCGACACTCGAAGCGGTCCTCACCCCCGAGGCGATCATCTTCGACCTCGATGGTGTCCTGGCCGACGTCAGCCAGTCCCAGACCGTAGCCATCATCGAAACCGCGAGAAGCTTCGGGGTCGAGGTAACCGCGAGAGACGTCGAGATGGCGAAGGCCGGGGGCAACGCCAATGATGACTGGGTGCTCACCCGCTTGCTTTGCTCCGACCGAGGGCTCGATCTCTCGTTGCAGGAGGTCACCGAGCGATTCGAGGCCTTGTATCAGGGAAGTGTCGAGAAGCCAGGCCTCAAGTTGGCCGAGCGCCCCCTGGTCGATCCTGGCACCTGGCGTCGCTGGGCAACGGACCGCCCGCTGGCGGTCGTGACCGGGCGCCCTCGATCCGATGCCGAGGAGTTTCTGGGTCGGTCCAATCTCATGGAGGGCATCTCCGCCCTGGTCACCAGGGAAGACGCACCTCTAAAGCCCGATCCGGCGCCGGTGAGGCTGGCCCTGGAGAGTCTCGGTGTGAGCAGCGCCTGGATGCTTGGCGACACCCCCGACGACGTCGCCGCGGCGCGTGGCGCCGGGGTGGTCCCGATCGGGGTTGTCGCCCCGGGGGACGATCCGGACCAAGCCCGGGAGACACTCCGCTTCGCCGCCCGAATTCTCGACAAGACCACCGACCTGGAGGACCTGTTGCCATGACACGCAGAGCCGAAATCAAGCGAGAGACCACCGAGGTGACGCTCACCGGCTACCTCGACCTGGACGGGAACGGGGTCTCGGAGGTCAAGACCGGGCTCGGATTCCTCGATCATATGCTCTCCACACTGGCCAAGCACGGGCGTTTCGACCTCGAGGTGGTCGCCAGTGGCGACACCGTGGTGGATGACCACCACACAGTGGAGGACTGCGGCATCGTCATCGGCCGGGCGATCGACGAAGCCCTCGGCGACCGGTCCGGGATAGCCCGCTTCGGCTACTCCTATGCGCCTCTCGACGAGTCACTGAGCAGAGCCGTCGTGGACCTGTCCGGGCGGCCATGGCCGGAGATCTCGATCGACTTCGCCCGGGAGACGATCGGGGAGGTGGCGACCGAGAACCTGATCCATTTCCTGAGAACATTGGCGATGGAGGGGCGGATGGCACTCCACGTCGACCTGATCCGGGGTGACAACGACCACCACAAGGCCGAGTCGGCTTTCAAGGCTCTGGCCATGGCGTTGCGGGCAGCCGTGAGCCGTTCTGGTGACGACGTCCCCAGCACCAAGGGAACGCTGACGTGAGCAAGATCGCACTCGTCCCTACCGGCACCGCCAACACTGCCTCGGTGGTGGCCGCCTTCAACCGCCTCGGCGCCACGGTGACCGACGTTGGCGACGCGGTGGGTGTCGCCTCAGCAGATCTCCTCGTGTTGCCCGGGGTAGGTGCCTTTGGCGCCGCAATGGGCCAGGTCGACGCACTCGGTCTGCGTCAGGCGCTCGAGGATCGGGTCGCAGCTGATCGGCCGACCCTGGCCATCTGTGTCGGGATGCAGCTTCTATCGACAGAGAGCGACGAGAGCCCAGACGCCACGGGCTTGGGCGTGGTTGATGCCACCATCGGGCGGTTCGGCGACGATCTCCGGGTCCCGCAGCTGGGATGGAACCAGGTGGAGCCGGACCCGGGATCGAGGTTTCTCGAACCGGGATGGGGATATTTCGCCAACTCGTTTCGACTGGAGACGCTGCCTGAGGGATGGATCGGGGCCATCACCGACTATGGGGGGCATTTCATTTCGGCCATGGAGCGGGGAAATGTCCTTGCCTGCCAGTTCCACCCCGAGCTCTCCGGCCCATGGGGGGCACGCCTCCTGGGCCGATGGCTGGAGAGGACCATGGTGGCGGCATGAGCCTCGCCGCCAGGGTCATCCCATGTCTCGACATCAAGGACGGGCGCGTCGTGAAAGGCGTTCGGTTTCAAGGGCTCCGTGATGCGGGGGATCCAGTCGAGAGCGCCGCCCTCTACGAACAGCAGGGAGCCGACGAGATCGTCCTCCTCGATGTCTCGGCCACTCCGGAAGGCCGGGGCAACGCGTTGGAGACCGTGCGTGGCGTCCGGGCCGTGCTCTCGATTCCCCTCACCGTGGGGGGTGGGGTCCGCAGTGCGGAAGACGCCGGGCGCCTTCTCGAGGCCGGGGCGGACAAGGTCGGAATCAATACCGCCGCTGTCGCCCGGCCCGCACTGATCGGTGAGATCGCCGAGCGTTTCGGTGCCCAATGCACGGTGCTGGCTGTCGATGCCGCCGCCACTGCCACGGGTTGGGAGGTGGTCGTCGAGAGCGGGCGGAGGCGCACAGGCATCGACGTCATCGAGTGGTGTCAGAAGGCGGCCGCCGTTGGGGCGGGTGAGATCCTTCTCACCAGTTGGGATCGTGACGGCACCCGCGACGGCTATGACCTCGATCTGGTCGTCGCGGTGACCGATGCGGTCACCGTGCCGGTGATCGCCTCCGGAGGGGCGAGCGAAGCCAGTCATCTCGTGGAAGCCCTCAACTCTGGCGCCTCTGCGGCTCTGGTGGCTTCGATACTCCATGACGGCGACACCACCGTGTCCGCGTTGAAGACGGCCCTGACCGAGGCCGGGATTCTGATGCGCCCATGATCATCCCTTCCATCGACATTTCCGGTGGCCAGGCAGTGCAGCTCGTCGGCGGGGAAGCTCTGGCCATCGAGGCCGGTGACCCCTTCCCGCTCCTCGAGCGCTTCCGTCTCATCGGTGAGGTGGCCGTCATCGACATCGACGCCGCCCGCGGCGAAGACAGCAACGAGGACTTGATCGCCGAGCTTTGCAACCGGGGAAGAATCAGGGTCGGTGGCGGCATCAGGGACGAGGAAAGGGCACGGATGTGGCTCGACCGCGGCGCCGAGAAGATCATCATCGGGACCGCAGCAACGCCGGATCTCCTCTCGAGGCTGCCCAAAGACAGGGTCATCGTCGCCCTCGACTCCCGCGACGGCGTGGTCCTCAGCCACGGCTGGCGGCAGACGACCGGGGCGGAGTTGCTGTCCAGGGTCGAGGAGCTGAAAGACTTGTGTGGCGGCTTCCTGGTGACCTTTGTCGAACGGGAAGGCCGTCTTCAGGGCACTGATCTCGACCGGGCCAAACAGGTGGTGACCGTGGCAGGCCGGGCCCGGGTCACCATCGCCGGCGGTGTGACCTCACCTGAAGAAATCGCGGTCCTCGACCATCTCGGGGCCGACGCCCAAGTGGGCATGGCGCTCTACACCGGTGAGTTGGCCCTCTCCGACGCAGTTGCGGCCACTCTGAGCTCCGATCGACCCGACGGCCTGTGGCCCACCGTCGTGGTCGACGAGCAGGGCACCGCCCTGGGTCTGGTCTACTCGAGCGGTGAGAGCCTCCGCCGTGCCATCGCCGAGCGAAAAGGTGTCTATCAGAGCCGTTCCCGGGGGATCTGGGTCAAGGGTGAGACGTCCGGTGCCACACAGGAGCTGCTCGAGGTCGATGTCGATTGTGACCGAGACGCCCTCCGTTTCGTGGTCCGCCAACACGGTCCCGGGTTCTGTCACACCGGCGATCGGACCTGTTGGGGGGAAGATCACGGCGTGGGGCGGCTTCAACGTCGTCTCCTCCAGATCGCCGGATCAAGCGACCCATCGTCGAACACACGAAAACTGCTGGAGGACCCCGAACTGCTGGCGGCCAAGATTCGGGAGGAGGCGGCTGAGCTCACAGCCGCCGAGACGCTTGACGATGTGGTTCGTGAGACAGCGGATCTCCTCTATTTCCTGCTGGTCAAGGCAACCGTCGCCGGTGTCACCATCGATCAGGTCGAGACAGAGCTCGACAGACGTGAGCGACGGGTGACGAGACGGCCGATGGTGGCCAAGGAGGATCCAACATGAGCAAATGGCTGAGGCAGTTGGATTCCGTGCCCGAGGCACGTCGTCGCCCCATCGAGCCCGCCACCCTGGCCGACGCCTCAAGGATCGTGGAGGATGTCCGGATGCGGGGGGAAACGGGCTTGCGCGAGCACGGCGAGAGACACGGGGATCTGGTGCCAGGGCAACAGATCGTGTTCGGGCGTGCACATCTCGAGCGAGCGCTCGGGGACGTCTCGCAGGCTGAGCGCGACCTTCTGGAGAGAGTGGCCGGTCGGATCCGACATTTCGCCACCGAGCAGAGAAAGGGCCTCGTCGATCTCGACGTCGCTGTCACCGGGGGTCGTGCCGGACACCGATGGGTCCCGGTCTCGACGGTCGGCGCCTATGCCCCTGGCGGGCTCCACCCGCTCCCCTCTTCGGTGTTGATGACCGTGACCCCGGCGAGAGTTGCCGGGGTCGAGACGGTGTGGGCAGCCTCACCCCGTCCGACACCGGTGACTCTGGCTGCTGCCGCGGTGGCCGGCGCCGATGGGCTCCTCGCCCTCGGTGGCGCCCAGGCCATTGCCGCCCTCGCCTTCGGCACCCTTTCACCGGCTTGTGACCTGATCGTCGGGCCTGGCAACAAGTGGGTTACCGCGGCCAAGAAGTACCTGTACGGGGAGATCGGGATCGACGGTCTGGCCGGGCCTAGCGAGATCCTGGTCATTGCCGACGAGTCGGCCGATCCCGAACTGGTGGCCGCCGACCTCCTCGCCCAAGCCGAGCACGACACTGAAGCGCTGCCGGCCCTGATCACCATCAGCGAGTCCCTCGCCGACCAGGTCGAACAGGCCATCGGCCGCCAACTCGCAGACCTGCCCACGTCGGACACGGCATCGGCCGCTCTGGGTAACGGGTTCGTGATGGTGGTCGGGTCGCTGAGCGAGGCGGCGGAACTGGCCAACGAGCTGGCCCCGGAACATCTCGCCCTCCATGTCGACGACGCGAGCGGTCTCGCCGACTCCCTCCGTAGCTACGGGTCGATGTTCGTGGGTGGCGGGAGTGCAGAGGCATTTGCCGACTACGGGGTGGGCCCGAATCATGTCCTCCCCACCGGGCGTGGGGCCAGGTACCAGTCCGGGCTCTCGGTGCTCACCTTCCTCCGCTCCCCGACCTGGACTCGTCTCGACGACCCCGCGGCGTTGGTGGGAGACACCGTCCAATTGGCCCGTCTCGAAGGGCTGGAGGCTCATGCCCGGGCCGCCCGGATGCGATCCGGCGGTGACGCGGGCTGAGGATCAGATCCTGACCACATCCAGCCCGACGATGCCGTCGTAGTCGGAGTCCTGGGTCACGACACTCATCGAGTGTCGTATGGCGGTGGCGGCGATCCAGACGTCGTTGATCGGCGCCCGCCGACCCGCCAGCTTCAACTCGGCAGTGATCCTTGCCCACTCGGCGGCCACCTCGTGGTCGACGGGGACCGGGCCCAGGCCGCTTGCGAACTGAAGGGTCGAGAGTCTCCGCTGACGTGTATCGACGTCGCGTGCGAGGAGGACACCGACCTGGAGCTCGGCGAGCGTGATCACGGAGACAGCCACCTGGGCGGGAAGGGTCTCGAAGTCGAGGTGCCTGGTCTCGCCGGCCACGAACACCGATGTATCGATCAGCCCGGCCATGGAGCGATGTCGTCGGTTGTGTCCGGCGCGGCTTCCCTGAGATCGGAGATGAGACCTTCATCGGCGCCGACTCTCCGCAACGCGGCGAAGAAGATCTCGGTTGGCATTGTGCGGGGGCGGCTGTCGAGCCCGGTGACCCGAGCCACCGGACGCCCATGGACGGTCACGATGTAATCGGCGCCAGCCTCGACCCGACGAAGCACCTCGCTCACCTCGTTGCGAAGCTCACGAACTCCAATCTCGTTCGACATGCCCACAGAATAGCACTTGTGTACGCATATCGACCCCCAACACACGAAGCGATGACATCTCCATGGTCACTGACGCCGGCCGGCTTGTCTGCACCGCTCGGTACGGTGGCTGAACGCAACACGAGGAGACGAGATGTCCGGCGAACTGGCCTTTGTCGAGATCGGTGTGGGCGACGCCGAGAAGGGACGTGTCTTCTACGAGGGTTTGTTTGGCTGGAAGTTCGAGACCGGGCCCTCGGGTCAGGGTTACGTGATCTCGATGCCCAACGTGGGCGGGGGCATCCACGGGGGGGACGAGGGCGCCGCCCCGTACCTGTTCTACAGGGTGGAGGACATCGACGCCGCCGTGGCGCGGGTCCAAGAGCTCGGTGGGAGCATCGACGATGTGGACGTAGAGGGCGATGAGGCCTCGATCGCGCGGTTCGGCCAGTTCAAAATGTGCCGGGACGATCAGGGGTCGCCATTCGGATTGCATCAGCCACCGCTGCCGATGTGAGGTGCCGCTGGGGCGCGCCAGACGCTGTTCAGCCCGGGACTTCGAGCAGACCGAGTAGATGCCTGAATTGCCGCTCGCGTTTTCCGGCAACGGCAGCATCGGCCTCACAAGCGTTGGCGGCCCGGTGCACAGCCTGCAAGACGTAGATCGCAGCGCCGAGGAGCGGGTGGGCACATAGGCGGTGAACGCCGGGTGTGCGCGGTTGAGTGCACAACATCGGGTGGGTCGGCACCCGGACAGTCGCGATGGCGGGGCGCATCGATCCCTGTCAGGCTCACTGAAGTTGTCACTGAAGGATGCAAAAAATCAGTCTTGATGGAAAACGAGGCGTGGCGGTTAGGCGCCTTCACGACACGGGCCGGTCGGGTTGGTTCTTGTTCCTCGGCCTAATCCCCTGTATCGGTGGAATCTTGCTGCTGGTGTTCTACGCGTCGGCAGGCGATCCCGGGCCAAACAAATTCGGACCTCCATCAGGCCCGCCCGTGCAGCAGCTTGAAGGTCCTACGACATAACACGCCGGCAACCGGTTCGCTGCGGTCGCAAAACATGGACAATCTCGTTCCGGCTTCGCTCGGCATAGGGCCGTAGGGGTAACCCCCCGGGGACATTTCCTAGTCGGCTTGTCTCAGAGCGAACAGAAGCGCCTGGCGACCGAGGAGTGTCCTGTCTGGGCTCCCATCCTTCGTCAGATTCGGACTGTTGTTGAACCTGGGCTTGTGAACTCGCGATATCGGAACGACTGACTCGTCGTTTCAGCCACCGCTGCCGTTGTGAGGGTGACTGGCCTACATGTTGCGCCGGTACTGGC
>CAZRID010000113.1:0-9082 GCA_964600055.1 uncultured Acidimicrobiaceae bacterium | reverse complement strand
CCCCTTCGGGGGGAGAAACGCTGCCACGTTTCCTCCCCCAGGAGCGGAGCGACGTTGGGGGAGGTGGCCCGGAGGGCCGGAGGGGGTCTTCAGTCCAGAGTCTGGGCCGATATCTCGCCGAGTCGGGAGAGGTTGTGGGTCGCGTTCATATAGCGGATCGAACCGGTCTTGGAGCGCATGATCACCGAATGGGTCACCACATGGTCCTCGCGACGGAATTCGACGGCCCGTAGGTACTCGCCACCGGTGACCCCGGTGGCGGCGAAGAAAACGTTGTTCGACTTGACGAGGTCGGTCGTGGTCATCACCTGATCGAGGTCGAGACCGGTGTCGATGGCAATCTGTCGCTCCCGATCATCCCGTGGCCACAACTTGCATTGGATCTCCCCACCCATGCAGCGGAGCGCAGCCGCCGAGATGACCGCCTCGGGGGAGCCTCCGATCCCGAGGAGGATGTCGGCCGCCGTCTCGTCCTGGGCGGTGGCGATGGCCCCGGCGACATCCCCGTCCCCAATCAGTGAGATCCGGGCACCGGCTTGGCGAACGCCTTCGATGTAGCGCTGGTTCCGCGGCCGGTCGAGGATCAGCACCCTCAGGTCGTTCACATCCTTGCGCTTGGCCTTGGCCACCTGGCGGAGATTGTGATCGATCGGAGCTTCCAGCTCGATGACTCCGGCGGCCTCGGGCCCCACCGCGATCTTGTCCATGTAGACCAGAGACCCGGGTGCGTACATCGAGCCCCGCCCCTCGGCGAGTGCGATGACGGCGATAGCGCCTGGATTTCCTGCTGCGGTGAGCCTTGTCCCATCGACGGGATCGACGGCCACGTCAACGATGAGCCCCTTCCCTGATCCGACCCGCTCTCCGTTGTACAGCATCGGGGCGTCGTCTTTCTCCCCTTCCCCGATGACGACCAAGCCGTCGATGTCGAGCGTCGAGAGGTGGAGACGCATGCCGTCAACCGCCGCCTGGTCGGCTGCCTCCTTGTCCCCCCGTCCCAGCCATCTGGCAGCGCCCATGGCCGCGGTCTCCGTGACACGCACCAGGTCGAGGCCGAGATTCCGCTCCACGGGCTCAGCCATCAGGCCACCTTTACGACTATGGCGTCGCCCTGGCCCCCACCACCGCACAGGGTGGCTGCGCCGACCCCACCCCCCCGACTGTGGAGAGCGTTGACCAGGGTCACCACCAGACGCGCCCCGGTGGCGCCCAGAGGGTGGCCGAGGGCCACGGCCCCGCCGCTGACGTTGACCTTCGCCTCCGGGATCTCGAGTATTCGCGCCGACCACAGCGCAACTGCGGCGAATGCCTCGTTGATCTCGACCAGATCGAGATCGGAGGCATCGAGATCGGCCTTCTTGAGTGCAACCGACAGGGCCTCGGCCGGCCGCTCGTGGAGGGTGGCGTCACCGCCTCCGATCTGCCCGTAGGCGAGGATCTCGGCGAGGATCGGGGACCCTGAGGCTTCGGCGGCGTCGCGATCGGCGACGACGACAGCCGCTGCACCATCCGAGATCTGGGATGCGTTACCCGCGGTGATCGTCCCACCGGCGACGAACGCTGGTTGCAGGGCGCCAAGTCCCTCGGCGGTGGACCCGGCCCGGATCCCCTCGTCCTGGTCGACGACGATCGGGTCGCCTTTGCGCTGTGGCACGGTGACCGGGGCGATCTCGGTCGCGAAGAGGCCGCTGCTCGTTGCTTCTGACGCTCTCTCGTGGCTTCTCGCCGCCCACTCATCCTGTTCCTGTCGGCCGATGCCCAGACGCTGGTTTTTGTGGTCTGACGCTTCGCCCATCGTGCACTGGTCGAAAGCGCAGAACAGCCCGTCATGCTGCATGATGTCGACCACCTCGGCGTCACCTATGCGGACACCCCAGCGCACCTCGCGGATGACGTGAGGGGCGTTCGACATGCTCTCCATACCCCCGGTCATGATGAAGTTGGCGTCTCCGGCTCTGATTCCTCGCTCGGCGAGCCCGATGGCGGACATGCCGGAGAGACACACTTTGTTGATGGTGACCGAGGGGATGGTCATGGGGAGCCCGCCCTGCACCGCTGCCTGGCGGGCTGTGATCTGGCCTTCGCCCGCCTGAAGGACATGACCGAATAGGACCTCATCGACTGACGACGGCTCGACCTGGCCACGCTGGAGGGCCGCGGCGATGGCCACACCACCCAGGTCGACGGCGCGCAGCGGGGCCAGTGAACCTCCGTACTTGCCGATAGGTGTTCGGGCGATCCCGGTGATCACAGGGTTGGTCATGAGCAGAAACCTCCGGGGCAGGATGGTAATGGCCGCAGGTGACACCGCTCCGGTGGGGCAATAGCCTCTGTCCGGTGAAGCTCCTCAATCTCGACCACGTGGGAATCGCGGTGATCGACCTGGACGCGGCGCTTGACGGATACCGGGAGCGTTATCGAGTCGAGCCCCTGTATCGGGAGACGGTCGAGAGTCAGGGCGTCGAGGAGGCGATGATCCCCGTTGGCGGGTCATTCGTGCAGTTGCTCCAGCCTCTCGATCCTGACACCCCGGTCGGCCGTTTCCTGGACAAGAACGGGGAAGGTCTGCATCATGTCGCCTTTGCCGTTGCCTCGATCGACCTTGCCCTGGAGCATCTCCAGGAGACCGGCGCCCGTCTTGTCGATGAGTCGGCCCGGCCCGGGGGGCGGGGCACCCGCATCGCCTTCGTCCATCCCGGAGACCTGACCGGTACCTTGATCGAGCTAGTGGAGTTGTCACATGGTTGAGGGAATCGAGATCAAAGGTGGTGCCGGCGAGTTCGAGGCCGCAGTGATTGCCGTCGTCCTCGATCGTATAGCCGAAGAAGAGCGCGCCGCCCGGGAGGGGCCCCGCAGCGATTCCTCCCTTTCCGCCTGGGTTCTGGCCGAGCGTCCTCAGCAGCCCAACCTGCCTCTGGAGATCGTCCATCCCCGTCATCCCTGAGTCGTGTGCAGCCTCCCACCGTGACGGTGGCCGACTACACACGACAATCGCACGGTCGATCTCGTGTGCAACCTTCCACCGTGACGGTGGCCGGGTGCACACGACACGAAACACTCAGCGACGTCTTCGAAGCTCTCCCAGCTCGGGCGCCCGGAGCAGGTAGGAGACACCGAGGAAGGCCGCCAAGGTGGTGAGACCGCCGAGGGCCGCTGCCGCGAGACCACCGATGATCGACAGGTCGCCCCCCCCAAACAAGGCATTCACCAGCGGGTAGCCCACCAGGGCGGCAACACCCGCAGCGCTCACACTTCTGAGCAGCGTGGGGAGGAGAAGGCGCACGGCCCCCCAACCGGAGTCGATTCCCCAGGCCACGAGCAGTGCAATCGCATAAGCGGTAATCACCAGGGTCGAGGCAAAGGCGAAACCCTGCACCCCCATCGCCGAGTAGAGACCGCGCCAGATCGGGATGGCGATCAAAGTGCCAACCGTGCCGATCCCGACCACCGTCCACATCCTGCGCTTGGCGTAGAAGTGACGGGACAGGATCTGGTGCAAGCCCCAGGCCGGGATCGAGAAGGCATAGATCACCAGGAGGGTGGCCACCAGTTCGGTGTCCGCCGGCCCGAATCTCCCGTACTGATATAGCAACCGGACCAGAGGTCGGGCGAGCACGATCAGGGCGGCAGCGGCGCCTGCCGCGACGAAGATCGTGTTCCGAGCCGCCCGACCGGTGGTGCGGATCAGCCCTTCCTCGTCGCCACCGGCGGCGAGACGGGCCAGGAAGGGAAAGGCGGCCACCCCCGCGGCCTGGGCGATAACACCGACCGGGACCATATTTAGCTGACGGGCAAAGGTGAGCGCCGAGGTCGCCCCCTCCTCGACCTGGCCGAACCATCTCACGAACTGCTCGTCGAGCACCGCAATCGACTGCCCGAGCATCAATGGGAGGGCCAGGACCAGATACTCCCTGACCGACGAGTCGCCCGGGGTGACCCTCATGAGCCAGGTGTCGGTCGCCCGGGCACCGACCCATTGCAGACCGAAGTTCCCCAGCGCAGAGCCGATGACCGCTCCCCACAAGAAGCCTTCCGGCCCGACCTCTCCCATCGCCGCCCCAACCAGCCCCCCGGCGATGATCCCGACGTTGTAGATGATGGGGGCCAGGGCGGGGAGCAGGAATCGGCGATGGGTGTATTGCACCGCCATGAGCAGGGACCCCATGACCAGGAACACCTGAGCCGGCAGCACCAGCCGGGTCAGCGAGACAAGACGGGCGTGGTCCGATGTCTCAGGAAAGATCAGGGAGACCAGCGGGTCGGCCGCCAGCCACATCACCGCGGTGAGGGCAAGAATGGCCCAGCCGACGAAGCGGAAGACCGAGGTGAATGCCTGGCTCGCCTTCTCCGTCTGGCCCCTCTCCAGGTGTCGGCTCAGGATGGGGATGAGGGTGATGGTGAGATAGGCCCCGGCCAGGAGATAGTTGAGGAAATCGGGGATGGCGAAGGCCTGCCGATAGAGGTCGCCTTCGGTGTTGACGCCGATCAGGGAGGCGAGGAGAGCCTCGCGTCCCAATCCGAGGAGACGGGAGAGGAGGATGCTGGCGGAGACGACCGCCGCCGCTGTTCCCATGCGAAGCGGGCGGCTCAAGAAGTCCTCGCGTGAGCTCGGAGTTGATCGACGACCGATTCGGGAACGGCAAGGTCTCCGTAGCCGACGCCCAGCTCCAGCCCGGGCTTGTAGGCGCCGTGGTAGTCACTGCCACCGGATGCGACCAGGCCGAATCGTTTGGCGAGATGGGCGTAGCCCTCCCGCTCATGACGGTGGTAGCCGGCGCAAAAAGCCTCAAGACCGACCAGCCCGGCCACGCGGAGACGGGTGAGCAGCTCGGCCATCTCGTGGGAGCGGTTGATGCCGAGAGTGTGGGGGTGAGCCAGCACCGGCACCGCGCCGGAGTCGACGGCCAGCGAGATCCCCTCCTCGGGTGAGAGTCTCGGCCGCCCCGAGTAGGCAGGCTTCCCGGCGCCGAGCCAGAGGTCGAAGGCCTCGGCGACTGATTGGACGTAACCCTTGCGCATCATCACCGCCGCGATGTGGGGTCTGCCGACCGAGCCGGTGCCGGCCTCCTCTGTCACCTCCTCGATCGTGATGGGCATGCCCAGTGCCACCAAGAGGTCGGCGATGGCTGCATTGCGTTGATTGCGACCTGCCTGAAGCCCTGCCAGCTGGTCCTGTAGGGGCCCAGGCCCGGGCTCCAGCCAGAGCACCACCAGATGCATGCCTCCTTCGAAGTCGAGCGACAGTTCGGTGCCAGGGATCAACTCGATATCGGCACTCGCTGCGGCGGCACGGGCCTCTTCGATTCCCTCCAGCGTGTCGTGGTCGGTCAGAGCGAGGGATCTCAGGCCACGGGACGCAGCCATCTCGACGACTGATGACGGGGTCTCCGATCCATCGGAGGCCGTCGAATGGGCGTGAAGGTCGACAACCATTTGGGGCTCACTCACGATGATGCCCGGTACAAGGGTCAAGAACCGGTTACTTCGACCGTCGCCCTTTCGATGTAGACGGTTTCCAAGGGCAGGCTGTCCTCTCTCGACCCTGGCTGGCGGGCGGTCTCGACCTCGGCCATCCGATCCAGTGCTTCATGCCCTGAGGTGACCAGGCCCAGCATGTTGAACTGCGGGTTGAGGGTCGAGGCCGATTCCCCGGTGAGGATGAAGAACTGGCTGCCTGTCGTGCCTTTCCCAACGTTGTCCATCGCCACCATGCCAGGGGTGTAGACGAAGTCACTCGTTGGGTACTCGTCGGCAATGCGATAGCCGGGGCCACCGGTTCCGTTGGCTTGCGGATCACCGGAAAACACCCGGAAGTCCTGGACGATCCGGTGAAAGACCTGACCGTCGAAGAACCCCTCTCTGGTCAGGAAGACGAAGGAGCTCACCGTCTGTGGGGCACCCTCGGGGTCGAGTTCGATGACGATGTCGCCACACGACGTCTCCAGAGTCGCGATCACTGTCGCCTCCGGTGTGACATCGGCTTGCGGCTCGGGCCCGGCGAACTGGAGGACGGGCTCGGGCTCGGGTGCTTCGGCGCCACATGCCGTCGGCTGGTTGCGAAAACCCTCATATCCCCTGGGTAGGTCGCCTTCGTCACCCCCGAAGATGGCGCCGACAGCGAAGATCCCAACGACGATCAGACCGAAGACAACGGCGGCGCCGAGCCGACGCCCCAACTCCTTGCGGGCTTCCTGCTTCTTCTCGGCCTCTCTCTTGGCGGAGCGCTGATCCTTTTGGCGCCTGCGTCGGTCGGTCATGGCGGCGCGACTTTAGGCACCGAGTGTCAGCAACCTTCCGGCGATGTTCGTGTTCTGCGCCGAAAGGCTCCAAACTGTGTGGATCATGTCGATCGTTGTCCAGAAGTTTGGGGGGACGTCGCTCGCCGATCCGGCCCGGATCAAGGCAGTGGCGGACCGCGTCGAAGCGACGCGGAAGGACGGCCACGACGTCGTTGTTGTCGTCTCCGCCATGGGCGAGACCACGGATCAGCTGGTATCACTTGCCGCCGAGGTGAGCGACGACCCCTCCCCCCGTGAGATGGACATGCTGCTCAGCGCCGGTGAGCGGATCTCCATGGCGTTGCTGGCGATCGCCCTCAACTCACGAGGGATACCGGCGGTCAGCTACACCGGCTCCCAGGCGGGGATCCTCACCGATTCCTCCCACGGCTCGGCCAAGATCCTCGACATCAAGGGCACCAGGGTTCGGGACAGCCTGGCCGAGGGCCGTGTTGTGATCGTGGCCGGGTTTCAGGGAGTAGATCCAGAGTCGAAGGAAGTGACGACGCTGGGGCGCGGAGGCTCCGACGCCACCGCGGTGGCCCTCGCTTCGGCATTGGGGGCGGATTCCGTCGAGATCTACACCGATGTCGACGGGGTGTTCACCGCCGATCCCAGAATCGTCCCCGAGGCGCAGAAGCTGGATGAGGTTCCCTTTGACGAGATGCTCGAGCTATCTGCCGGTGGCGCCGGTGTGCTCATGTCCCGTGCGGTCGAGTTCGGGCGTCGTTTTGACATACCGATCCACGTCAGGTCCTCCTTTCACGAAGCCGAGGGCACCTGGGTGCGAGAGTCCTCGATGGAACAGGCGATCGTCAGTGGCATTGCCCATGATCGATCCGAGGCGAAAGTGACCGTCAACCGGGTCCCGGATCGACCCGGGGTGGCTGCCGCTCTGTTCGGGTCCCTGGCCAAGGCCGGGGTCAATGTCGACATGATCGTGCAGAATGTCTCCCATGACGGGAGCACCGACATCAGCTTCACCGTCCCCCGCACCCATCTCGTTGAGGCTGAGCGGATTTCGAAACAGGTGGCCGGCGAGATCGATGCCGAATCCGTCGACGTCGATGCCGACATCGCCAAGGTCTCCCTGGTGGGGGCGGGCATGAAGACCCATCCCGGGGTCGCCGCCAAGGTATTCCAGACTCTGGCCGAGGCCGGGATCAACATCGAGATGATCTCAACATCGACCATCCGGATCTCGTGTGTGGTCCGCGCAGATGAGGTTGAGAAGGCGGTTCAAGCACTCCACGATGCCTTCGAGCCGCCCACCATCTTCGAGGAGGTGGGGGCGTGAGTGATCGGGCCGTGGCGGTTGTCGGCGCTACCGGAGCCGTGGGGCGAACGATGCGGGCAATTCTCGAGGAGAGGGACTTCCCTCTCGGCTCGCTGCGGCTGCTGGCCTCGGAGCGTTCGGCCGGGAACGTGGTCATCACCAAATGGGGTGAGGTCGAGGTCGAGGATCTGGCCACGGCCGACCCGACCGGTATCGACATCGCATTGTTCTCCGCTGGGGGCGATCGATCCCGGGCTCACGCACCACGCTTCGCCGAGGCCGGCGCCGTGGTCATCGACAACTCGTCGGCGTTTCGGATGGACCAGTCTGTTCCACTGGTGGTGGTAGGCGTCAACGACAAAGCTGCCGGGACCCACCAGGGGATAATCGCCAACCCGAACTGCACGACGATGACTCTGATGATGGCGGCCGGTCCGCTCCACCGGGCTGCAGGTCTTCGAAGCATGACCGCCACCTCCTATCAGTCAGTTTCCGGTTCGGGCCAGCAGGGTGTCGTCGAGCTCATCGAGCAGACCGACCTCCTTCGTCCCGACCTCGATGCGCTGATGACTGGTGGCTGGGTCGATCCTGAGGCCTCCCTGTATGCCAGGCCAATCGGGTTCAACGTCCTCCCCTTTGCCGGGTCGGAGACAGAGCTCGGCTACACCGATGAGGAGTGGAAGCTGGTCAACGAGTCGAGGAAGATCCTCGATATCCGCGACCTGCCGGTCGAGCCGACATGTGTCCGGGTCCCGGTGCTGGTCGGACATGGGGTCGTCGCCACGCTCCGCTTCGGACGGCCGGTGGATCCCGAAGAGGCGGTGGGCATCCTCGAGTCGGCTCCCGGGGTCCAGGTCTGGACCGACATCGTGCCCACCCCTCTCGACGCTGCAGGCATCGACGACGTGCTGGTGGGGAGGATTCGCCCCACCATCGGGGAACCGGACGGGATCAACCTCTGGGTGGTCGGTGACAACCTGCGCAAGGGCGCCGCTCTCAACGCGGTTCAGATTACCGAGCTTCTGATCTAGCGGCTGTCGCCTCTACTGATCATGGGCGTCGTTCCGAAGCATCGCAGACATGCGGCGCCGCAGTAGCGGAGGGGCGTTGCGCAGCCCGAGGTCGAGAGCGAACCGGGCATCCTCGGTCACGTCGAGGATGATCTCCTCACCTTCGGCGCGGACGTGGAACCCGTCGGGCAGAGCTGATATCCGGATCTCATCCCGGGCCCAGTCGGCGACCTCGATCTCACCCGACGTCATGGTGAGCCGATCGTCGGTTAGATCGATGAGCACGCTGATAGGTGCTCCGTCCGTCCTGTCTATGCGAAGTCGAGCGTCGTAGGCGGTCATCGTCCTCCCGTTGGCGTTGGCGCCTGACAATAAGCGTATCGCCGGTTCATCGTTTGGGAAGACCGCTTATTCACGTCTCCGAATGGGCTAGCCCTTGCGCTGCGCCTAGCATCTCCCTCTCAATCGGGACGTAGCGCAGCTTGGTAGCGCGCAGCGTTCGGGACGCTGAGGTCGTG
>CAZRID010000112.1:0-9100 GCA_964600055.1 uncultured Acidimicrobiaceae bacterium | reverse complement strand
CTAGTCGTCGGCAGGACTCGTCGTGGTGTATCCGACCGGGTCCAGCGACCTGCTGCTTGTCACCGATACGCCAGGAACCGGATCTAGTGGCCCGTCGCCGAAATAGCTGCGCATCAATTCAGCGACGGACCACTAACCTGCTGGCGTCTTACAGACGATGTCCTCTCCCTCCACCACCGCTGTGCCCCGCCGCGGGCTGCCCAAGTGGCTCAAGCTCACGATCGTCACCTTGCTGGTCGTGGCCAACATGGGCGCGCTCGGCATGCTGTGGGCCCTGAGCACCGGTCAGGACGTCCTGGCCCAGGCGAGCACCGACGTTGAAGTGGTCAGTGAGCTCAGCATGGCTATCGGTGACTCCCTCGTCTTTCTGGTGGTGGGAAGCGACTCCCGCGAGGGTCTCGACAGCCTGAAAAACTTTGGGAGCGCAGGTGGGCAACGCGGCGACGTGATCATGCTCGTCCGCCTCGATCAGGCCACCGGCAGCGCACAGATGCTCAGCATCCCTCGCGATCTCTGGGTTGATATCCCCGGAAACGGGATGGGCAAGATCAACGCGGCCTATGCCTACGGCGGTCCGAGCCTGATGGTCCAGACCATCCGGGAGAATCTCGGAATCGAGGTCAACCATTACGTGGAGGTGGGGTTCGTCGGTTTCACCTCGATGGTCGACGAGCTGGGTGGGATCGAGATGACCTTTCCTTCTCCGGCCCGAGATGTGTCCTCGGGCCTGGACGTCGAGGCGGGCACCCAAGTCGTCGACGGGGACACGGCACTCGCCTACGCCAGGTCGAGGAAGTACCAGGAATATCAGAACGGCAGCTGGGTCGGTGTGGAGGCCAGCGACATCGGACGCACTCAACGACAGCAGAAGGTGGTGCGGGCCATCCTCACCGAGCTGAAGAGCCCGGGCTCGATAGCCGAGGCGGGTCAGATCGCCGGCTCCCTCGCCCGACACATGACGATCGACGCCACCCTTGCCGACTCGTCGGTAGCGGGACTGGCGTGGGACTTTCGGGGGCTGCTGACAGGCAGCATCGACGGCCAAACCCTTCCGGTGTATGGCGACAGCGTTGCTGGAGCGGCGGTAGTCCGGGCGGCTGAGCCGGAGGCTTCGGCGATGATCGAGGAATTCCTGGGTGGATCGGTGGCGGTCAGCACCGCCCCGATTCGAGTGCAAGTGCTCAATGGCAACGGGGTGAGTGGGGCCGCCGGGGAGATGTCGGCAAACCTCGAGCAAGCCGGATTCGAGATAACCGGGATCGGCAACGCGGAGACCAGGGATTATGCGACCACGACGGTCGTGGTTCCCGAGGGGAGCACCGCCGGCAACCAAATCGTGGATGCGCTCGGTTTTGGTGTAGTTCAGGTCGGTTCGGTCGATAACGGTGATGACGCTGTTGTGATCGTCGGCACCGACGCATCCTGAACCAACCCCCGCCCATCTACCATTACATCGAAATGGACATAGCAATCATCGGAGCCGGTTATGTCGGACTGGTCACCGGAGCCGGTCTGGCCAGCCTCGGGCATCGGGTCCGGCTTGGCGAGGCCAACCAGGAGCGGGTGGATCTGCTGCAAAACGGGGGAGTTCCGATCTACGAGGAGGGACTTCCGGATCTCATCTCGAGCGCCACCGAACAAGGTCGACTCAGCTTTCACAGCTCGAACAAGGCGGCAGCCGCCAAGGCAGGGCTTGTCTTCCTTGCCCTTCCCACCCCTGAGGCAGATGACGGGCGGGCCGATCTTCGATTTGTTCACGCCGTCATCGACGAGCTCGCCACCGAGGTCGAAGAGGGCACGATTTTCGTGGTCAAGTCGACCGTCCCCCCGGGGACCGTGGCTGCTCTCCGCAAGCGGCTGGCCGACCTCGGCAGCCCGGCACGAATCGTGTCTCACCCCGAGTTCCTTCGTGAGGGCAAAGCGGTGCAGGACTTCCTCGACCCCGATCGCATCGTGGTCGGGGCCTGGGACGAGGCCGATGCGCGGATCGTTGTCGATCTCTATGAGGGCCTGGACACCAGTGTTGTAATCACAGACCCGACTTCGGCGGAGATGATCAAATACGCCTCGAACGCCTATTTGGCGGCACGGCTCACCTTCGTCAACACACTGGCCAATGTGTGCGAGGCGGTCGGGGCCGACATCTTGGACGTGGTCAAGGGTTTGGGCATGGACCATCGCATCGGCCCCCATTTCCTCCAGCCGGGGCCCGGCTATGGCGGCTCCTGTTTCCCCAAGGACACGCAGGCGCTTATCGCGGTGGCCGAGGATGCCGGATACGACTTCGAATTGCTCCGGGCCGTCATCGAGGCCGACGAAGAGCAGCGGCGCCGTGTGGCGGACAAGGTCCGCCAGGCGGCAGGTGGTGGTCTCCGTGGCCGAAGGGTCGGCATGTGGGGTGTCGCCTTCAAGGCAGGTACCGACGACGTGCGTGAGTCACCGGCGGTTCGTATCGCCGCCCTTCTCCAGGCTGACGGCGCAGAAGTAGTGGCTTATGACCCTGAAGCTTCGACTGATCTGCTCATCATGGCCCCTGATCCGATAGCGGCTGTCACAGATGCCGACGTGCTCTTGGTGGCTACCGAGTGGCCCGAGTTCAGCACCGTCGACCTGGCGACGGTCAAGGAGGTTATGAGAGGCCACCGAGTGGTCGACGCCCGCAACCTGCTCGATCCGAAAGCAGTTCGCGCCGTTGGCCTCGACTACTGGGGCTTGGGCCGGCCGGGAGTGTGAGTTGATTTGTGTTACGCGGCGGAAGCTCCGGCCGACCGGCGTCTGTTTGGCCGAGGCTGCGGAATCGACGAGACCGTCCCAGCGCGAGAACTGAGGATGGGCCGAGGCCAAAGTCGGCCGGCAAATCAGCGAAACAAGTCGTCGTCTGCTGAACGCACCAGATCGGCACCGCGTCCTTCACCTCTCGGGCCGTCGTAGCCGCGGATGAGGGCGGCCGGGATGCCGTCAGCTTTTCCCATCACCAGATCGGCGGCAGATGCCAGCTCATCGGCGACGGCGATCTCAGTCACCTCCAGCTGACGTCCCACCCAGTCGGTTGTGCCCCTCAGGTCGACGATGGCGTCGAGCCCGGACACGCCGATGGCGATGTCGGTGAGACCGCTTCTCCAGGGCCGGCCGAAGGTGTCGGAGATGATGACAGGCATGTCGACCCCAAATCGAAGCTCGAGACGAACTCTGATCCGATGCGCCGAGCGATCCGGGTCCTCGGGAAGCAGGATCATGGTCCCTGGCTCGGCATTGGACCGGTCCACACCCGCGTTGGCGCAAATGAACCCGTGCTTGGTCTCTGCGATGATGAGGCCACCGCGCCGTCTCACTATGGACGCCGCCTCGGCCTCCACCAAGGCCCGTTTGAACTCTTCTTCGTCTCCTACCACGGTTACCACCTGCCCCTCGGCCTTGGAGACGATCTTGTGGGTGACTACCAGGACATCTCCGGTCTCGGGAGCGAGGGGCTCGAGGGCCGTGGCCAGTATCTCGGTGACCTCGTCACCGGGTCTGACCGTCCCGACCCCGAGCAGTGGGATTATCTGAAGCGTCACAGCTCCAGTATCGCCCGTGCCAGACGCCCGGCCCCGGTCCGCTCTGCGATCCGTGTGTCGAGAGCGATCACGGTGACGCCGTCCATCTCCCCGGCGTCGACCCGATCGGTGGTGTCGATGATGAGGGTGTCGACCAGGCCCCGATAGGAGGCGATCACCCCCTCGGTACCGCTGCCCAACCCGAGATCGGCGAGCACGACATCGGCGGGTCCTTTGAGTGGCTTGCCCCCGATCAGTGGGCTGACCGCAATCACCCTGGGGTGATGCCGGATCGCCTCCTCAACAGCACCGACGGCCAGGATCGGCCAGATGGAGAGCGGCGGGTTCGAGGGGCCGATGATCACCACGTTTGCCGATTCGATCGCCTCGATAACACCAGGAGCGGGTGTGGCTTCGTCTGCCCCCTCGAAGGCGAGTTGGTGCACGTGGTCACGATGGCGGCGGTCGACGAAGTACTCCTGGAAGGTGAGCCTTGTACCTTTGCTGATGGTCACGATGGTCCGGATCGGGTCGTTCGAGACGGGCAGGATCGAGGCGGCTATCCCGAAACTCGATCGAATCGAGTCCGTGACGGCACTGAGAGGGTCACCATGTCCCAGCCGATCGGTTCTGTAGATCTTGAGGGCCAGGTCGAGGTCACCCAGTTGGAAGCGATTGTCCACGCCAAAACGGGCCAACTCTGCGTTGGTGATGAAGGAGTCTCCACCCCGTCCCCAACCGTGGGGGCCTTCGATCCCCGCGAGTGTGTAGACGACAGTGTCGAGGTCAGGCGCGACATACAAACCGTGGGTCGGAAGGTCATCGCCGACGTTGACGACAACGGTCAGGTCGACGTCTTCGAGCGCGGCGAGCCCGCGAGCCATGCGCGCACCGCCAACCCCACCAGAGAGCTCTACGACCTTCATCTTCTCACTCGATATTGCTCAGCGACGCGCTCCGGTTCACAATGTCCTCCCGCATGACGTATGCCTCAGCTCCGCGGATCGCGGAGGAACCGGCTCCCGGAGCACCACCTGACTCGCCCCGTATCAAGGTGATCGTCACCCTGGTGGAGGGCGCCGACCTCGAGGCCGCCCTGGCCACGGTAGACCGGCAAGTCTATGGAGCCATCAGTGAGGTGGTTGTCATCGGTGAGGCGAGCGGAGACCTTCCCTCTGGCGTCAGCCGGACACCCACCCTGGAAGAGGCGATAGCCGCCGCCGGTCCCGAGGTCGACTACCTCTGGATCCTTCACTCCGACGCCCGCCCCAGACCCGACGCTCTCGCCGCGCTGGTTTCCGAAGTCGAGCGAAACGATGCGTCTCTTGGTGGATCGAAGCTCCTTTTTGCGGGAACCCGTGATGAGCTGGAGTCGATCGGGAGCGCCACCGATGTCTTCGGCGACCCATTTTCCGGTCTGGACGAAGGTGAGATCGACCTTCAGCAATACGACGTCGTGCGCGAGGTGGCTTTCGTGTCCTCGGTGTCGCTGCTCGTCCGTCGCGATCTGGCACAGGGCTTGGGGGGCCTGGACGACAAGCTGGAACCGGTCGCGGCGGGACTCGACTTCTCGCAGCGAGTCAGACTGGCCGGAGGCAGGGTGATCTCGGTCCCCTCTTCGGAGGTGTACCACCAGGCCAGATGTGGGGAGAGGGGCCGTGGTTGGCGCGAGCAAGCGGGCCGGCTGCGGGCCATGCTCAAGGCTTACCGCCCGATCACCCTCCTCTGGGTCATCCCGTTCGGCTTCATCGTGTCGATATTCGACTCGGTGGCCAACCTCCTCCTGCTTCGGTGGAGACCGGCCGCACGTCATGTCACGTCGTGGCTGTGGAACATCTGGAATCTCCCCTCCACCATCTCGGAGCGTCGTCGCTTCCTGTCGGTGCGCGCCCATGGTGACGAAGAGCTGTTCAGGTTCCAGGCCAGGGGATCGGTGCGGTTGCGGGAGGTTGGTTCGGAGCTGACCGACCGAATCCTCTCCGTATTTGATGACGACCAAGCTCTGGCCCGTGGCACGCGTCGCGTCTGGTCGAGCCCGGGGATATGGGGGGCGGTGCTCGCAGCTGCCGTGGTCATCGTCGCCTCCTGGTCGATCTTCTTCTCGGGTGCTCCCAACGCCGGTTTCAGCTTCCCCTTCGAGCCCCCATCGGTGGCCGCCGATCGATTCTTTGCCGGCTGGAACGACTCGGGCCTGGGAACTCCCGACGCAGTCCATCCGGCAGTGGGGTTCGCCGGGCTCCTGTCGTTTCTCTGGTTTGGCGCCGAGGGCGCGGCGCGCACCATGGCCACCATCCTGTTCGCTGTGCTTGCCGTCCTCGGGATGGGTCGGCTCGCCGGGCGTCTCGGGTTCCGTGGCCCCGGCCGCTATCTGTCGGGGCTGGTCCTGCTTTCCGGCCCGGGGACTGCCGTCATCGTCGGCGCTGGCTCATGGCTGGCCCTCGGCGCCGCGGCGGTGTTGCCTTGGGCGGTTAGATCCGTTTTCCTTCACCCTTCGGACAGGGCCAAGAGCTGGCTCACCCACATTGGTTGGGTGGTGCTCTGGACGCTTCTCCTCACCTCGCTCTCGCCCGTGCTCGGAATCGTCCCGCTCGGAGTAGCGATCTTGTGGAGGCTCGTTGGCGGTAGCCGTTCCTCGATCCTGCTCGGATTGGCAAGTCTCCTTGCCGGCGTCGTCGCCGCAGGATTTGTCTATGACGATCGGAGTTGGCTCCTCGACGTCGATCGTCGGCTCGGTCTCACGGTCCCGGAGTGGTGGCCGATCCTCATTGCGGCCGTGTCGCTTCCGATCGCACTGGTCGAAGGCAGGGCCCGCCGGCTCGGTTCCTTCGGTGCAATCCTCGGGCTGGCCGGGCTGTTGGTCTTTCGCCTTCCTTACGGGGGTCCCGGGGTCGAAGAGGCTGCGTTGGTGCTGGCTTCATTCGGCTCGGCGATCGTGGTGGCGGCGGCGCTGGATCATCTCAGCATCGAGCCGCGTCGGCTCCTTGCTGCGGTGAGCGCGGTGGCGATCCTGATCCTGTCGGTGGGCGGGCTGGTCGACGGAAGACTCGGATTGCCGGCTGGTGACGACAACGATCAACTGTCATTCGCTTCCACCCTGGCCGGGGCCGGTGGCCCCGGCCGGATCTTGATGGTGTCCGTGGACCCCAATCTGATTCCCGGCGAGTCGTGGCCCGGCCCGGGCTTTTGGTATCGAACGCTAGATGGCCAAGGAACGACCATCGACGAAGTGTGGCTCCCCGAGGAGCGACCAGGAGATGAGTTGCTCGATGAGTCGATCGATCGAATCGCCTCCGGTGCCGAACTCCGGCCGGGACTTGTCCTTTCCCAGTTCTCCATCGATTGGGTCGTGATCGCGGGCCCGGAGTCACCTCTGGACCAGATCCTCGAATCGCAACTCGATCTGATCCCAACGCCGCTATTGCCGGAGTCGAAGGTCTACGAGAACCCGGGTGCAGCGCCCCTGGCCGCAGGCTCTCTCGTGATACCGGTGCCCGAGCCGCCTCTTGGTGACGGGGAGCTGATCTGGGCGCGGGAGGGTGCGGGGTTCGGTGGACGGCCCGGCTCGGGTCGGATTGGGATCACTGTCAACCACTCACCCGGTTGGCAGCCCGATGCGATGTCCGAAGACTGGCACCTGACGGTTGCGGCCAATGAAGGCGCAGCCACCTTCTCCGGGAGCGGCTATCTGGCATACGCGCCCTATGTGGCCGCCGGCCTGCTTCTGGCCGCCCTGATGTTTCTAGCCTGGGGGGCAAGACGATGACAAGGGCCGTCCTTGCGCTGATCATCGCCGGTCTCGCCGCAACGGTGATGGTTCTGCCCGCGCCGGAGCCGCCGCAGCCTGGTCTGGTCGCCGCTGTCGACCCCCCCTCGGTCTCGGTGTGTCCTGTGGAGCAAGGCAGTGGGCGCAACACCAGCATCGGCATCGTCTCGACTATCAATGGCGATGGCCAGTTCACCGTCTTCGCCGGCGGTGCCCCGGCCGGGTCGATCCCATTCGAAACTGGCACCTCTGGGACCGTCGCCCTTTCCGTTGTCGATGTGGCTGCGGTCGGAGTGGCGGCCGGTCTCGTCGAGTTGCCAAACGCCGACGCTGCGAGCGCATCATTGGTCCTGGGAGCCGAGTCAGTCGCCCACGAGTCGTGTCTAGCGACTCCGGCGCAACAAACACTGCTCGCCGGAGGCTCGACGACCAGTGGCCAGGAGTTCGAAATCCAGCTCATGAACCCGTATTCCGGTCAAGCGGTTGTCGACCTGACGGTTCGGTCCGAGTCCGGGCTCGAGTCAGCATCCCAACTGAGGGCCATCGCCGTGCCGTCGCGCTCTTCGGTTGTCGTCGACATGGATGAGCTCTTGCCCGGACGAGAGTCGCTGGCAGTGACGATCGACACCACGAGCGGGAGTGTGATGGCCGTGGGGCGCCTGCTGGATGGGTCAGATGGCGCGCTGTGGAATGCAGTGGCCCCGGCCCAAGACTGGTTCGTTCCTATCCCGGCAGGTGGTGTTGGGGAGTTGGTGATATCGACCGGGGTCGCGGCCGACGTCCAGTTCCAGGTGGATCTGTACGGCACGGAGGGACTGGTCGAGGCAGTCGAGGAAGGTGTGGTGCCCGCCCAGGGTGACGTCGACCTCGATGTTTCCGGGGTTGGCGCTTCGGCGTTCAGGATTGTGTCGTCCCAGCCGGTGGCCGTGTTTCTCCGGAATGTCGGAGAGGGCAGTGTCGCCTTCACCGCGGGCTCGACCGTCAGTGCCTCCCGTTGGCTGCTGCCAGGTGCCGGCCTCGGTCCAGGGGGCACAGGGCGCATGGTCATACTCAACGCCGGGCTCGAAGAGGCAACAGTCGTGGTCACCGCCCAAAAGGAGGAGTCCGTCGCCGAGCAGTTCCTCGTCCCTGCCGGAGCGGTGGTGGAATTCCAGGCGGTGGACGGCAACGCCGACGCGTACACGCTGAGAGGTGAGGGGCTGCTGGTCCCTCTGTGGGTCACCACGACCGGGGCGGCGACAGCATATGCAATCGGTGTGCCCTTGATCGATGAGTGAAATCTGGGTGAGGCTGGCCTTGATCGTCGGTGCGCTGACGCTGGCCCTCGTTGTTGCGATGGTCGTGCGCGGCAAGACTCGAGGTCGTCCGGTTGTCATCGATGCCTCGGGTCTGCGCCCTGGTGTCTATCTGTTCTCGTCGGAGACCTGTCTCGACTGTCAGCCGGCGCGTGCCGCGATCGACGCAGTCATGGGCCCTGGGGGATTCATCGAGATCAGCTGGGAGGAACAGCCAGGACCGTTCCATGATCTCGGTATCGAAGTGGTCCCGGCGACCGTGATTGTCTCTGAGAACGGGTCGGCGGCAATGTTTCCCGGCATGCCCGACAGGGCGCTGAGGGGGTTGGGTCCTTGAATGCGCCCGGCCTGACTCCTAGCGTGCCCGCCATGGTTCTCAGTTGTGCCCGATGTGGCTCGCCTTCAGCGGCCGTGATGACGTTCTCCTACGGTGATAGCGCAGTATGGATGGATGATCTCGTCAACGGCATGGAGCCACATGGGTACGCCATGTGCGCTGATCATGC